>NZ_JBQEPN010000003.1:0-45529 GCF_052045775.1 Curtobacterium sp. 22159 | reverse complement strand
AGGCGCGGTGCGGGCGGGCACCGCGCCTCCGGTCCGTGAGATGGGTTGCGGTCCTACTTGAGGTCGGCCTCGGTGTAGTACCCGGAGTCGACGAGGACCTCCTTGTAGTTGTCCTTCGTCACGACGGTCGGCTGGAACAGGTAGGTCGGGACGACCTTGACCTTGTTGTCGTAGCTCTTGGTGTCGTTGACCTCGGGCTTCTTGCCGGAGAGCAGGTCCTCGGCCATGGTGACCGACTGCTTCGCGAGCTTGCGGGTGTCCTTGTAGATGGTCGAGTACTGCTGGCCCGCGATGATCGACTTCACGCTGGCGGCCTCGGCGTCCTGGCCGGTGATGATCGGCAGCGGACGGTCGGAGCTGCCGTAGCCGGCGCCCTGGAGGGCCGAGATGATGCCGATCGACATGCCGTCGTAGGGCGAGAGCACGCCGTTGAGCGTCGTGCCGCCGGAGTACGACTTCGCGATGAGGTTCTGCATGCGGGCCTTGGCGGTCGCGGGGTCCCACTGCTGCGTCGCGGCCTGCGAGAGCTGGTCCTGGCCGGACTGGATCTTCAGCGTGCCGTCGTCCAGGTACGGCTTGAGGGTCTTCATCGCGCCGTTGAAGAAGAAGCTCGCGTTGTTGTCGTCGAGCGACCCCGCGAAGACCTCGATGTTGAACGGCCCCTTCTTGCCCGTGGGCTTGCCGTCCTTGTCCACGATGCCGAGGCCGGTGAGGAGCGAGGTGGCCTGGTCGACGCCGACCTTCTCGTTGTCGAACGAGACGTAGTAGTCGACGTTCTTGTTGCCGGTGAGCAGGCGGTCGTACGAGATCACCTTGATGCCGGCCTTGGCGGCGGCGTCGAGCTGGTCGGAGAGGGCCCCGCCGTCGATGGACGCGATGATGAGGATCTTCGCGCCCTTCGTGATCATGTTGCTGACCTGCTGGGCCTGCTGCTGGATCTTGTTGTCCCCGTACTCGAGGTCGACCTTGTAGCCGGCCTTCTCGAGGTCGCTCTTGACGGCGTCCCCGTCCTTGATCCAGCGTTCCGACACCTTGGTCGGCATGGCGACGCCGACGAGGGCGCCCTTGTTGTCGCCGCTGCCGCCACCGTCGGTGGACGCGCGGCCGCCGGCGGAGCAGCCGGCGAGTGCGATGGCGATGCCGAGGGCGGCGACGCCCGCGACGATCTTGCGCTTCATCATCGAAGTACCTCTGTTCCTGCGCGTCGTCGTCGACGCGCTCGGTGCCGGGGCTGCAGTGCCCCGCGGATGGTTGCTCGTGTGAGCGCTCACATACTGTTGGTTCCGTGACGGGGTGTCAACTCATCGTGACCGTTTCGCGATCTTGCGGCGTCGGGCGGACTGCGCGGTACGGTTGGCGACGTGACGACCACGACCGCGCTCGGGGACGCCGGCGGCAAGCGTCGCAAGGCCCCCACGATCTTCGACGTCGCCGAGCGCGCGGGCGTGTCGCACCAGACCGTCTCGCGGGTGATCAACGGCGACCCCACCGTCCGCGAGCAGTACCGCGCGCAGGTCTCCGACGCCGTCGTCGAGCTCGGGTACCGGCCGCGTGCGGCAGCCCGGGCGCTCGCCGGCGGACGCAGCCGTGCGCTGGGCATCATCACCGCGGGCGATGCGCTGTACGGCCCGTCGAGCACCGCGATCGGGTTCGAACGAGCGGCGCGCTCGGCCGGGTACCACGTGCTGCTCTCGACGCTGCCCGACGCCCCGGGACCGACCGACCTCTCCGGTGCCCTGACGACCCTGCTCGCACAGGACGTCGCCGCGATCGTTCTCGTCGCCGCCGACAACCGGGTGCTCGACGCCCTCGCCTCGTTGACGGTGCCGGTCGCCGTGCCCGTGGTCGTGGCGAACGCCGTGCAGCGTGACGCGGCCCGGGCGCCCGTGGCACCGAGCGTCGCCGCCGTCGCGATCGACCAGGCCGCCGGCACCGAGCTCGTCATGCGGCACCTGTTCGACCGCGGGCACCGCCGGATCGTGCACATCGCCGGGCCGGCGGTGTCACAGGAGTCCGAGGTGCGCCGTGCGACCTACCAGCGGATCATGCGCGAGGCCGGCCTCGACCCGGTGGTGCTGGACGGTGACTGGACACCCGCGAGCGGGTTCCAGGCGGCGCGGACGATCGACGTGCACACCGTCGACGCGGTGTTCGCCGGGAACGACCAGATGGCGCTCGGCGTCCTGCACGCCTTCGCCGACGAGGGGCTGCGGGTCCCGGACGACATCGCCGTCGTCGGGTTCGACGACGTCCCCGAGGCCGCGCACTTCACGCCGCCGCTCACCACCGTGCGGCAGGACTTCCGGGCGATGGGTGAGCGGGTGCTCGACACGGTCCGTGCCCTCGTCGAGGGCGAACCGCGGGACGAGACCCTGCTCGTCCCCGAGCTCGTGGTGCGCCGGAGCGCGTAGCGCGCGGACGACGGACGGGAGGCGCGGTGCCGACCCGCACCGCGCCTCCCGTCCGCTGCCGCCCGGCTCAGCCCTTCAGCGCCCCCGACGACAGACCGGCGACGTAGAAGCGCTGCAGCCCGACGTACAGCGCGATGCACGGGATCATCGCCACCACCGACCCGGCGACGAGGTTCCCGTACGACACCTGCCCGTACGCACCCGTCTGCAGGTTGAGGAGCGCGACGGGCAGCGTGTAGAGCGAGTCCTTCGTGAGGAACGTGAGGGCTCCGAGGAACTCCGTCCACGAGGCCAGGAACGCGTAGAGCGCAGCGGTCGCGGCTCCCGGCAGGAGCAACGGACGCAGCACGGACACGACGACGCGGAACCGGGACGCCCCGTCCACGAACGCCGAGTCCTCGAGCTCGGTCGGGATCGACTCGAACGCGTTCCGCATCACGAACACCCCGAACGGCAGGTTCACCGTCGTGTAGAACAGCACGAGCCCGAGCAGCGAGTTCGTCAGCTTCATCGCGTTCATCTCGAGGTACAGCGGCGTGAGGATCGCCTGGAACGGCACCATCATCGTCAGCAGCACGAGCCCGAACACCACGCCGGACCCGCGGAACCGGAACCGCGCGAACCCGTACCCGGCCATCGTCGCGATCACGGCCGTCAGCACGGCGGTCGAGATCGAGACGACGAGCGAGTTGAACACGCCGGTGAGCAGGTGCGACGAGGGACTGAAGACCGCCGCGAAGTTCTGCCAGCCGAGCTGGAAGAACGTCGCGGGGTCTGGGGCCTGCGTGATCACGGCCTCGGACTGGAACGCCCGCAGGATCGACCAGATGAGCGGGACCGCGAAGACGAGGACCCCGCCGACACCCGCGATCACGTAGAGGGTGCGCTTCACGGCGGTGTCCCGCGGGTGCCGGACGCTGCCCTGCTGGTGGCGCCGTCGGCGTCCGTCGCCGCTGGTCGTGAGGGCCCGGGTGGACAGGTCGGCGGCCGCGATGGTGGACGGCGTGGTCGTGGTGCTCATGGCTCAGTCCTTCTCTCGCAGTGCCCAGAACTGGAACACCGTGACGGCCGCGATGACGATGACGAGGGCGATCGACTCGGCGGTCGCCGCGCCGAGCTGCAGGTTCACGAAGCCGCGGTTGTAGATCGCGTTGACGATGGTCGTGGTCTCGGTGCCCGGGCCGCCCTGGGTCAGGATGTAGAACTGGTTGAACGCCAGCAGCGAGCCGATCACCGAGATGATCACGCTGAGCGCCACGGTCGACCGGATCATCGGGAACGTGATGAGCCGCTCGGCCTGCCACCACGACGCGCCCTCGAGCTGCGCGGACTCGTACACCTCGTCCGGGATCCCCTGCATCGCCGACATGAGCAGCACCATCGTCAGCCCGGACACCGCCCAGACCACGAGCACGCAGATGAGGAGCGTCGCCAGCGGCCCGTTCACCAGCCACGCCGTGCTGCCGTCGGTGATCCCGAGCCAGCGGAGCACCATGTTCACCGCGCCGGAGTTCGGCTGCGCCTCGAGCACGAGCATGAACGAGAGCGTGGTGAGCCCGACCACGTACGGCAGGAAGAACACCGTGCGCAGCACCGTGCTCCCGCGGCGCCGTGCCCGGACGAGCACGGCCAGGAAGTACCCGAGCGCGAGGATCGGGACCGTGACGATCGCCGTGTACAGGAGCGTGTACCCGATGGCGTGCACGAACGTCGGGTCCTGGAACAGCGTCAGGTAGTTCTGCAGGCCGATGAACCGGTACGGGCCGATCAGCGGCCAGTTCGTGAACGAGATGTACAGCGCGAACACGAGCGGGGCGAGGACGAACACCGCGACGAACACGATCGCCGGGGTGACGAGCACGGCGCCGGTGCGCGGCGGGTGCGTGAGTGAGTTGCGGGACGGCGCGGAACGGCTGCTGCGGCCCACGGTGGGGCGGCCGGCGCCGGTCCGACCCCCGGCCGTGCGCCGGGTGGTGATGGTCGACATGCGTGCACCTCTCTGTGCTGGTCGAACGACGTTGTCGCTCGGTCGACGTGCGACGATCTGACGGACGGGGTGGTCAGGCCTGGACCTGGTCGAGGATGCGCTGGTACTCGGACTGGGCCGTCCTCATCGCAGCGGTGGTCCCGGAGCCGAACACGGCCTCGCGGAACATCGCGAAGTACGGCGACGAGGGCTGGTTGTTCAGCAGGTTGTACGCGAGCGTCTGCGGGGCGTACCCCTTGTCGATGGCGTCCAACGGCCCGGAGGCGAGCGGGTACTTCTTCCGGTACGACGGGGTGGCAGCGTCCGACCGGGTGGGGAAGTACCCGCCGTCCGGCAGCGCCTGCTGCTGCTGGAGCCCGTTGGCGTACCGCATGAAGGCCCAGCCGCCGGACGGGTTCGCCGCGCCGTTCGGGATGCACATGTTGTCGCCGCCGTCGAAGAACGACCGCTTGCCGTCCCACGACGGGATGAGCACCGTCTGCATCTTCGCGCGCATCGCCTTCGTCGCCGCCGGCACGGTGGCGCCGTAGGAGCTCGGGAAGATGCCCACCTTCCCGGCCCGGAAGTCAGCGCCCCACGTCGTCCCGGCGTCGGAGTACGTCGCCTTCGACAGCACGCCGTCCTTCCACAGCTGCCGGTAGAACTCCAGCATCCGTTCGAGCGCCTCGTTGCCGGTGATGTTCGCCTTCTGGGAACCGACCTCGCCGGACATCATGTCGACGCCGGTGGCCCAGACGTGCGGCTGCGTGACGAAGCCGATGATGCCCGCGGCGTTGCCCGAGATGGACCAGCCGTACACGTCGTCCGCGACCTTCCGGATCGCCTTCGCCGCGTCGAGCAACGAGTCGAGGTCCTTGGTCGACTCCTCGACGTCCAGGCCCGCCTTCGCGAACAGCTCCGTGTTGACGAAGAGCTGCGAGTTGTCCGCCAGGTACGGCAGGCCGTAGTACCGGTCGCGGTACTGGAGCAGCCGCAGGTGGCCGGGGGAGATCTCGTCGAAGTAGTCGAGCCCCTTCACGACGTCGGTGAGGTCGGCGAACGCCTCGCGGAAGATGAACAGCTGCGAGTTGATGTCGTCGATGTCGACCACGTCCGGTGGCTCACCACCACGGATGGCGGTCGCGAGCTTCGTCACGTACTGCCCGTCGGGGACCGGTGTCAGCTCGACCTGCAGCTTCGGGTTCGCCTTGTTGAACCCGGCGACCGCGGCCGTCAGTCCTGCCTGGGTCGCGGCGCGGCACCAGACGTGCACGGTGCCGGTCGCGTTCCGGCCGAAGCTCGCCACCTGTGCGTCGACCTTGGGCAGGGTGCCGGAGCACCCCGCCAGGGCGAGGGCAGCCCCGCCGGCGAGCCCGCCGGCGAGGAACGCTCTGCGGTCCATCACGTCACCGGGCCAGGGGGAGCCACACGCGCATCGGCGCGGCTCCGCGGTTCGCCCAGGCGTAGTAGGGGATCGCGGTCGCGGTGACCTCCTGGAGGCGGGGTGCGCGTCCGTCAGGACCGGCCACGCCGTCGACGCTGGTCGCCTCTCCCGCGTGGTCCGCGCCTCCGCGGCCCTCCAGCCGACGGTACGGCCAGGCCGCCCGCTCGTGCTCGGCCGGGGCGCGACCTGCGATGCGCAGTGTGACGACGCCGTCCAGCAACCCGTCCTGGCGCTCCCCGGTGATCGGCGCCTCCGGGTCCACCGTCAGGTCGTCCACCGTGAAGCCCTGCTGGTCCGCCTGCTCGACCGCGTACACGAGCGGCCCGCGCTCGATCGCGACCTGACCGCGAGCGGCGTCGATGCGGGCGTCCGCGACGTACCGGTGCGGCGTCGTGTCGAAGACGAGCTCGACGGTGTCGCCGGCGGTCCACTCCCGGTCGATGACGTGCACCGTGCCGGGGGCCGGGCTGGCCGTCCCGTCCGGACCGTGCACGGTCGTGGTGTCCGACCAGGCGGGGATGCGTAACCCGAGGGTGAGCGGCCCGTCCTCGGTCACGGTGACGACCACACGGCCGTCGTGCGGGTACCCGGTCTCGACCGTGACCTGACCGAGCGACGCCGTCGCGTACTGGTGCAGCTGCAGGCCGCCGTCCGTGGCGGTGGCGAGGTAGCCGTCGAGGCTCGCGAACGTCCGCATGATGTTCGGCGGGCAGCAGGCGCAGTCGAACCAGCCGCGTCGGCCGTGCGCGGGGGAGCGGTTCTCGTCCTGGTGCGCGTGGTCCCGCTGCTGGAGCGGGTTGACGTAGAAGTACTCGGTGCCCGCCAAGCTCACGCCCGCGAGGAACGCGTTGTACAGGAGCCGCTCGATCGCGTCGGCGTACACCGGCTTGCCGGTGGCCAGGAGCAGGCGCCAGGCCCACTGGATGCCGCCGATCGCCGCGCAGGTCTCGGCGTAGCCGCGGTCGGTCGGGAGCTCGTACGGGTCGCCGAACGCCTCCCAGTCCCAGCGCGCCCCGAGGCCGCCGGTGATGAACGCCTTCGTCGCCATCATGTCGGCGAACTGCGTCTCGCTCGCCGTGAGCAGCTCGGTGTCACCGGTCTCGATCGCGACGTCGACGGCGCCGGCGGCGAGGTAGACGGCGCGGACGGCGTGGCCCTCGACCGTCGTGGCCTCGCGGCTCGGCACCCGGTCCGAGAAGTACGTCGGTTCGCCGCCAGCGCGCTCGATGATGCCGTGCCCGCGCGCGTCGACGAACCAGTGCGCGAGGTCGAGGTAGTCGCGGTTGCCGGTCTCGCGGTACAGCTCCACCAGACCCATCTCCACCACGGGGTGTCCGTCGATGTCACGTTGCTTGCCGGGGCCGTCGCCGAACGTCCGCACCAGGTGGTCGGCGTTCTTCACCGCGACCTCGAGGAGCCCGGTGTCGCCCGTCGCCCGGTGCTGTGCCACGGCGGCCTGGTACAGGTGCCCCGCGCAGTACATCTCGTGGCTCCACTTGAGGTCCGTGTACCGCTCGCCCTTCCCACGGATCTGCTGCACGGAGTCGAGGTAGCCGTCCTCCGCCTGCGCCTGGGCGTAGAGCGCGGTGACCTCGCGCTGGAGCTCGAGCAGGTCGTCGGCAGGAGCCCGGCCGTACTCCCAGGCGACGGCCTCCAGCCACTTCGTGACGTCGGAGTCCATGAAGATCGGGCCGGTCGCCTCGCCCTCCTCGAGCCCGGCGGCGATCCGGAGGTTCCGGAAGTTGCCGGCCGCCTCGAGCAGGGCGTACCCGCCGCGGACCGCGTCGCGGCCGTTCCGCTCCTGCCGGAGCGCCCAGAAGCCGCCGGTGATGCGGGCGTCGCCGGTGGGCAACGGCCGGAGCGTGAGGTGCGCGGCCGCGGTCGGGAGGACCGGAGTCGCGGTGTGCGCGCGGCTGTCCGTCGCGAGCGTGGTGGTCATGTCGCCTCCTTGCGATGTGACTGGAGCCGTCCCCGGTTGCCGGAAAACGGTTTCTGGCGCAGACGCTACGACACGATCGGGAGGCGCGCAAGGGCTGTTTCGTGAGGCTTGCGTATGATCGGATCACTGCACACGGGTCGGAAAGGAGTTTGCTGTGACCCTCGAGCGCACAGGACAGCCGGTCCGGATCACCGACGTCGCGGCGCTCGCCGGGGTGTCGATCGGGACGGCGTCGAAGGCGCTCAACGGGACCGGCCAACTCCGGGATGCCACACGCCTCCGCGTCAAGGAAGCAGCGGAGAAGCTCGGGTTCGTCGGTGACGCCCGTGCCCGCGCGCTGTCGTCGGGGCGCACCTACACCGTCGGCATGATCACCACGGACTCGTTCGGTCGGTTCTCGATCCCCGTGCTGCTCGGCGCCGAGGACGCCCTGTCCGCCGGCCAGATGGCCGTGCTGCTCTGCGACACCCGGGACGACCACGTCCGCGAGGCCCACTACCTCCGCTCGCTCGCCGCCCGCGGGGTCGACGGCATCATCGTCACCGGCCGTTCCGCCGACCCCCGGCCACCCATCGACGTCCCGATGCCCGTCGTGTACGCGTTCACCCCGTCGACCGACCCGGCCGACGTCTCCGTCACCCTCGACGACGAGGCGGGTTCGGCGGCGGTGGCGTCGCACGTGCTGACGCTCGGGCGGCAGCGGGTCGCGATCGTGACCGGGCCGGAACGGCACCGGTCGGCGGTGCGACGGGTCTCCGGTGCCACCGAGGTGCTCGGTCCGGCGCTCGTGGGGCCGCCGCTGTACGGCGAGTGGTCGGAGCGCTGGGGCCGTCAGGCGGTGGACGTGCTCGCGCGGGGTGCCGCGGACGTGGACGCGATCGTGTGCGGGAGCGACCAGATCGCCCGGGGCGTGTGCGATCGGCTGCGGGAGCTCGGGCGGTCGGTGCCGGAGGACGTCGCGGTCACCGGGTTCGACGACTGGGACGTGATGGCGCTGGCGAGCCGGCCGCCGCTCACCACGGTGGACCTGCGGCTCGAGGAGCTCGGGCGGGTCGCGGGTCGGGCGTTGCTCGAGCTCGTCGACGGGGGATCGGCGGCGTCGGCGACGGTCACCCCGTCCCTGGTCATCCGCGAGAGCACGATCGGCGCGTAGGCCGCCCGGCCGCGTGGTTCCGGTCGCACGACTTGCCGCGTGCGGTCGTTCTGGTCGCACGACATGCCGCGTGCGGTCCTTCCGGCCGCACGACATGCCGTCGGCGCCGGAGGTGAGCGGCAAGTCGCGCGACCTCGGCCGGGTGCTGGGCGGGTGCGGGGCTGGGGTGGTTGTCGTCGGGCCGTCGAGTGCGCACGGCATGCCGCTCACGTTCGTCGAGTGTGCGGAACGTGTCGGCCGACGGCGTCGAGTGTGACGAATACGGCCCACTCGTAGCTCGCGCCGGGATGGTCGGCGGGTACGGCCGGATCTGCGGGCGCCTTCTCGATCGTCCCGCCGAATGGGCACGACGTGTCGCTCACGTTCGTTGAGTGTGCGGAAGGTGTCGGCCGAACGCGTCGAGTGTGACGGATATGGCGCACTCGGCGCGGGCGGGGCGGCGGGGCGGCGGGCGGCACGGCGGGGGCGGGCGCGCGGCGGCGTTGCGGGAGTGAGCGCTCACGTGACAGGATGTGAGCGCTCACGGGGACGACGAGGTTCTGGAGGAACGCATGGGCGACGACCGCCGACAGCAGATCGTGCACGGCCGCACGACGCTGGGCATCGAACTCGGCTCCACCCGCATCAAGGCCTGCCTGGTCGACGAGGACCTCGTCCCGATCGCCGCCGGCGCCCACGAGTGGGAGAACGAGTTCGTCGACGGCCGCTGGACCTACTCCCTCGCCGCCGTCGAGACCGGGCTCCGCGCCGCGTACGCCGCCCTCGTCGCGGACGTCGAAGCGCAGTACGGCGTCACGCCGACGACCTACCGCGCCGCCGGCGTGAGCGCGATGATGCACGGCTACCTCGCGTTCGACGCGGCCGGTGAGCTGCTGGTGCCCTTCCGGACGTGGCGCAACACCTCGACCGGCCCCGCCGCCGAACAGCTCAGCGCCGCCCTCGGGTTCAACATCCCGCTCCGCTGGTCGATCGCCCACCTCCACCAGGCGGTCCTCGACGACGAGCCGCACGTCGCGGACCTCGCCGGCATCACGACCCTCGCCGGCTACGTCCACCGGCGGCTCACCGGTCGGGACGTGCTCGGCGTGGGCGACGCGAGCGGGGTGTTCCCGATCGACACGTCCCCGGTCGACAGCGGCCCGGGCGAGCCCGGGAAGCGCGACTACGACGCTGCGATGCTCGCCACCGCACAGGAGCTCGTCGGCGTCCCGGACCTGCGTGCGCTGCTGCCCGAGGTGCTCGTCGCGGGGGAGGACGCCGGTGCCCTCACCCCGGAGGGCGCCGCGTGGCTCGACCCCACCGGCTCGCTGCTGCCCGGAGTCCCGTTCTGCCCGCCCGAGGGCGACGCCGGCACCGGCATGGTCGCGACGAACGCCGTCGCACCGCGGACCGGGAACGTGAGCGTCGGCACGAGCATCTTCGCGATGGTCGTCCTCGAGCGCCCGCTCTCCACGCCGCACGAGGAGCTCGACGTCGTCACCACCCCCTCCGGCGACGCCGTGGCGATGGTGCACTGCAACAACGGTGCGAGCGAGATCGGCGGCTGGGCGAGGGTGTTCGGACGCTTCGCCGACGCCGCGGGCAGCACGTTGCCGGCGGACGACGTGTTCCGCGTCCTCCTCGACGAAGCCGAGCACGCCGACCCGGACGCCGGCGGCCTGCTCTCGTTCAACTACCTCGCCGGGGAACCCGTCACCCACGTGGCAGCGGGCCGACCCCTGCTGCTCCGCACCCCCGACGCGCACTTCACCCTCGGGAACCTCGTGCGGTCCGAGGTGCACGGCGCGTTCGCCACCCTCGCGATCGGCATGGAGGTGCTGCACGGCGAGGGGGTCGAGGTCGAACGGATGACCGCGCACGGTGGCCTGTTCCGGACACCGGGCACCCCGCAGCGGCTCCTCGCGGCCGCCCTGCGCGTGCCGGTCGCCCTCGAGGAGACCGCGGGCGAGGGCGGGGCCTGGGGGATCGCGGTGCTCGCCGCGTACCTCGAGCACACCGACCAGCACCTGTCGGACTTCCTCGCGGACGCGGTGTTCGCGGGCGACGCCGTCCAGGTCGCCGACCCCGATCCGCGCGACGTCGACGGCTTCCGGGCGTACCTCGGCCGGTACCGCCGAGCGCTGCCCGTGCAGGACGTCGCGGCAGCGCTGACGCCGCCGGGCGCGAGTGACGGCGGGGGCGAGGCGACGGCACCCGCCGACCCGCGCCTCCAGTCCGCCGCGACCACCGGCGCGGGCGAGACGACGACTGCGGCCGACCCGACCCTCCCGACCGTGAAGGAAGCAACCCGATGACCGACGCACCCGCCGCACGCGGCGTACCCGCCGCCGCGACCCCCGCCGCCACGACCCCCGACGACGCCACCCGCGACGCCGTCGCCCGCACCCGCGAGCACGTCGCCCGCCTGCACGGCGAACTCGTCCGCTACGGCCTCGTCATCTGGACCGGCGGGAACGTCTCCGAGCGCGTCCCGGGCACCGACCTCTTCGTCATCAAGCCGAGCGGGGTGTCGAGCGACGACCTGACCCCGGAGAACCAGGTGGTCTGCACCCTCGACGGCGTGCCCGCCGACGGGTGGGGCAACAGCCACGGCCCGTCCTCCGACACCGCCGCGCACGCCCACGTGTACCGGAACATGCCCGAGGTCGGCGGCGTCGTGCACACCCACTCGACGTACGCGACCGCGTGGGCGGCCCGGGCCGAACCGATCCCGTGCGTGATCACCGCGATGGCGGACGAGTTCGGCGGACCGATCCCGGTCGGGCCGTTCGCGATCATCGGCGACGACTCGATCGGCCGCGGCATCGTCGCCACGCTCGAGGGACACCGGAGCCGCGCCGTGCTCATGCAGAACCACGGCGTGTTCACGATCGGACGGGACGCGAAGGACGCCGTCAAGGCCGCCGTCATGTGCGAGGACGTCGCCCGGACCGTGCACGTCTCGCGGCAGCTCGGCGAGCCCGTGCCGATCGCACCCGAGGACGTCGACCGACTCTTCGACCGCTACCAGAACGTCTACGGACAGAACCCCGAAGGAGCACTGCAATGACGCACGCCGTCGACCCCGCCGAGACCCTGGCGGGATACGAGGTCTGGTTCCTGACCGGCTCCCAGGGGCTGTACGGCGAGGAGACCCTCCGCCAGGTCGCCGAGCAGAGCAAGCAGGTGCACGCCGCCCTCGCGGACGCGCTGCCGGTCCGGCTCGTCTGGAAGCCCGTCCTCACCGACGCCGACGGCATCCGACGGGCGCTCACCGAGGCGAGCGCGGACGACCGGGTCATCGGCGTGACGACCTGGATGCACACGTTCAGCCCGGCGAAGATGTGGATCGGTGGGCTGCAGGCGCTCACGAAGCCGCTGCTGCACCTCCACACGCAGGCGAACGTCACGCTGCCGTGGGCGGAGATCGACTTCGACTTCATGAACCTCAACCAGGCCGCGCACGGCGACCGTGAGTTCGGGTACGCCCTCGCACGGCTCGGCGTCCGGCACGCCACCGCCGTCGGGCACGTGTCGGACCCCCGGGTGCAGCAGCGCGTGGCCGACTGGACCCGGGCAGCCGCGGGTGCCGCCGCCGTGCGGGAACTCAAGCTCACGCGGTTCGGCGACAACATGCGGTACGTCGCCGTCACCGAGGGCGACAAGACCGAGGCCGAGATCGAGCTCGGCGTGCAGGTCAACACGTGGGCGGTGAACGAGCTGGCCGACGCCGTCGCAGCGGCGGGGGAGGACACCGCGGCGGTCGACGCGCTCGTCGCGGTGTACGAGCGCGACTACGACGTCGACCCGTCGCTCCGCCGCGACGGCGGTGACCGCCACCAGGCGCTCCGTGACGGTGCTGCGATCGAACTCGGCCTGCGCGCGCTCCTGGAGCAGAACCAGAGTGCGGCGTTCACGACGAACTTCGAGGACCTCGGCGCGCTGAAGCAGCTGCCGGGCCTGGCGGTGCAGCGGCTCATGGCCGAGGGCTACGGCTTCGGGGCGGAGGGCGACTGGAAGACGGCCGTCCTCGTGCGCGCGATGAACGTCGCCGGAGCGGGACTGCCGGGCGGCGCCTCCCTCATGGAGGACTACACGTACGACCTCACGCCCGGAGCCGAGAAGATCCTCGGCGCCCACATGCTCGAGGTGTCGCCGACCCTGACCACCACGACGCCCACGCTCGAGATCCACCCGCTCGGCATCGGCGGCAAGGACGACCCGGTGCGCCTGGTCTTCACGGCGGACCCCGGCGAGGCGGTCGTGGTCGCGCTGTCCGACACGCGGGACGGCTTCCGCCTCACCGCGAACGTCGTCGACGTCGTCGAACCCACCGAGGCGCTGCCGAAACTGCCCGTCGGCCGTGCCGTGTGGGAGCCCCGTCCGTCCTTCCCCGTGGCGGCGGAGGCGTGGCTCACCGCCGGCGCCGCCCACCACACGGTGATGACCACCGCCGTGGGGCTGCAGGTCGTGGAGGACCTCGCCACCATGGTCGGCACGGAGTTCCTCGTCATCGACGAGCACACGACGGCCCGCGGGTTCCGCGACGAGCTGCGTCTCCAGCAGGCGTGGCACCGTCTCGACCGCGGCTTCTGAGGGACGCGGACCGTACGATGAGCGACGTGATCGCGACGCAGCGCACGAGGACGAACTGGGCCGGAAACGTCACCTACCGGGCGTCCGGGCTGGCCCGGCCGACCTCCGTCGCCGAGGTGCAGCACCTCGTCGCGACCACGCCGCGCCTGACGGCGCTCGGGTCGCGGCACTCGTTCAACGAGATCGCCGACACCGACGCGCTGCAGGTCTCGTTGGCGGACCTGCCGCCGGTGCTCGACGTCGACGCGGACCGTCGTGTCGTGCGCGTCGCCGCCGGCATGATCCACAGCCAGGTGGCTGCGGGCCTGGAGGCGCGGGGCTGGGCGCTCGGGAACCTCGCCTCCCTGCCGCACATCTCCACGGCTGGGGCCGTCGCCACCGGTACGCACGGCTCCGGCGTCCGGAACCCGTCCCTCGCACAGGCGGTGGTCGGTCTCGAGGTCGTCCGCGCCACCGGCGACCTGGCGTACGTCGACGCGTCCTCACCCGACGGTGCGCTCGACGCCCACCGGGTGGCCCTCGGCGCACTCGGCGTCGTCACGGCGGTGGAACTCGCGATCGAGCCGTCGTTCCAGGTCGCCACGACCGTGCACCTCGACCTGCCGTGGGACGCGGTGTACGACCGGTTCGACGACGTCGTCTCGGACGCGTACTCGGTGTCGCTGTTCACCTCGTTCGACGACCGCGGTGCCCGGCAGGTCTGGGTGAAGCGCCGCACGGACGAGCCCGAGCCGTCGGTCGACCTCGTCGCACTCGGTGCCCGGCCGGCGACCGGCCCGGTGCACCCGGGGGAGAACGACCCAGCAGGCGTCACCGAGCAGGGTGGCGTGCCGGGGCCGTGGTCCGAGCGGCTGCCGCACTTCCGGTCCTCGTTCACGCCGTCCACCGGGGCCGAGATCCAGGCCGAGTACCTCCTGCCGGCGGGGTCGGCCGTGGCGGCCCTCCGCGCGCTCCGACCGCTCGAGGAGGTGTTCGCGCCGCTGCTCATCGCCGCCGAGGTCCGGACGGTCGCCGCCGACACCGCGTGGCTCGCGCCCTCGTCCGAGCGGCAGTCGGTCGGGATCCACTTCACCTTCCGACGGGACGCCGGTGCCGTGGCCGCCGCGGTCGAGCGGATCGAGGACGCCCTCGCGCCGTTCGACGCCCGGCCGCACTGGGGGAAGGTCTCGGCCGCGAGCGTCGAGCGGCTGCACGAGGTGTACCCGCGGTTGTCCGACTTCGCCGCCGTCGCCCGCGACCTCGACCCCACCGGGCGGTTCCGCAACGCGTTCCTCGCGCGCGTCCTCGCCTGATCGTGTCCCGCGCCCCTCGCCCTCGAAGTGGGGCTGCGGGGCGTGCGCCGGTGCTCCTATCCTGACGACCGTGCCGCGGAGGGGGAGTAGATGACGTTGCCGATCGCTGGGTGGTACCCGGATCCGGAGGACCAGGCGCGTCTGCGGTGGTGGGACGGGACGCGGTGGGGAGCGCTCGCTCCGCAGCCGGAAGCCGTCCCCGGGACCGCGCCGTTCTCGGTGGTCGAGCCGGCGCCACGACCGCCAGCGCCGTCGGAATACCGCGCAGGGGCGAGCGACGGACCGCTGACTGGTCGCCGGGCACGGGTGGCGAAGGACCGGGCGACTCGATCAGCAAACCCGTTCGGCTATGCCGGTCTCGTCCTGTCGCTCATCGCGTTCATCTTCAACCTGCTCGCGATCCCCAGCGTCCTCGGCCTCGTGTTCGGGGCAATCGGCCTCGCCCGCGCGGGGCAGCTCACGGGTCAGCGCATCACCGGGTTCGGCGTCTCCCTCGCGGCCGTGATCCTGGGATTGGTGAGCGGCGGGCTGTTCTTCCTCCGCGTCGCGCAGCTGATGAGCTGACCAGGCCCGCACGCACGGATCGGGAATAGCCGGACGACGCTCGGCGATTGGATTGTTTCGTCGTGCGACGTCGCGTCGTGCACGGGATTCGGACGGGCCACCGCCCGGGTGTCAGGATGGACGGCGCCCGGTGACCCGACCCGGGCCACCCGAGCGACCACGTCACGGTCGTCACCCCCACCCCTTCCCACGAGGAGCACCAACGTCATGAGACGCCCCACGCGCCTGACCATCACCGCGGCGGTCGCCGCAGCAGCAGCACTCGTGCTGGCCGGGTGCTCGGGCGGCGGCGCCTCGGACGACGCGTCGAGCGGCACGACCAAGGGCGGCACGCTCAACATCCTCACGACGGCGACCGCGGTGCACCTCGACCCGGCGACGAGCCAGAACCTCAACATCACGACGCTCGGCCTCGTCCTGCGTCGTCTCACCGCGTGGGACGTCCAGCCCGGCAAGACCGCGAAGGTCGTGCCGGACCTGGCGACCAACACCGGCGACTCGAGCGACGGCGGGAAGACCTGGACGTACCACCTCAAGAAGGGGCTGGAGTTCCAGGACGGGAAGCCGATCACCACGAAGGACATCAAGTGGGGCATCGAGCGCTCGTTCGCGCCGACCCTCACCGGTGGCCTGAGCTACCACAAGTCGCTCCTCGTCGGCGGCGACACCTACAAGGGCCCGTTCGACGGCAAGACCCTCGACAGCATCGAGACGCCCGACGACTCCACCATCGTGTTCAAGCTCAACGCGCCGTACGGGGACTGGCCGTGGATCGTGTCGATGCCGGCGTTCGCCCCGGTCCCCGAGGGTGACGGCACCGACACCGGTGCGTACGACGCCAAGCCGGTCGCCTCCGGTCCCTACCAGGTGCAGTCGAACACGCAGGGCTCCCAGATCACGCTCGTCCGGAACAAGTCCTGGAGCGCCAAGACCGACGACGTGCGCACGGCCGGTCCGTCGAAGGTCGTGTTCAAGGAGAGCCAGGACCCGTCGACCGTCACGCAGACCCTCATCGCGGACAACGGTGACGCCAAGGACTCCTTCGGCGCCTCGTACCTCGGTGCGGCGGAGCTCAACCAGGTCCGCTCGAACCCGTCCGCCCAGGACCGCCTCGCCACGTCGAAGGCCGGCCCCATCACCTACATGGCGATCAACACCCAGAGGGGCTCGCTCAAGGACCTCAAGGTGCGCCAGGCGCTGCAGTACGCGGTGGACAAGAAGTCCTACCGGATCGCCGCGGGCGGCGCGCTCGCCGGGTCGTACGCCACGACGCTGATCACCCCGGGCATCGCCGGCCGTCAGGACTACGACCTGTACAAGCCGGGTGCCGACGGTGACGTCGCGAAGGCGAAGAAGCTCCTGCAGGAAGCCGGCGTCTCGGACCTGAAGCTCACCCTCGTGACGCAGAACGACTCGTCGAACCTCGCACAGGCGCAGGCCCTCCAGGCCGGTCTCAAGCGTGCGGGCATCACCGTGACGCTCAAGCCGCTCGACCAGGACTCCTTCTACACGGCGACGACGGACGGCACCGACTTCGACCTCGCGCTGTTCAGCTGGCAGCCCGACTTCCCGAGCGCGAACGCGAACATCCAGCCGCTCTACGACTCGTCGCAGATCGGTGGCGGCGGCTACAACGTGTCGAAGTACAGCAACCCGGCGGTCGACGCGCTCATCAAGCAGGCGACCGGCACGATCGACCAGAAGGCCGCGCGGAAGCTCTGGGCCGAAGCGGACAAGAAGATCATGGCCGACGCGCCGATCGTCCCGCTGACGTACGCGAAGCAGTCCTTCCTGGCCGGTTCGAACGTGCAGAACTTCCGGATCGCGGACTTCCCGGCGTACCCGAACTACCTCAAGGTCTCGCTCGCGAAGTGAGTTCCCCGCTGCTCGAGGTCGAGGGGCTCCGCGTCGCGTTCGGCGACGCGGAGCCCGTCGTCCGTGACGTCTCCTTCTCCCTGACGCCCGGCCGGGTGCTCGCCCTCGTCGGCGAGTCCGGGTCGGGCAAGTCCGTCAGCGCGATGAGCGTGCTCGGGCTGCTCCCGCCGGAGGCCCGGGTCTCCGGCAGCATCCGGTTCCGCGGCGCCGAGCTCGTCGGTGCGTCCGACGAGGAGCTCCGTGCGGTGCGCGGCGCAGGCATCGGTGTCGTGTTCCAGGAGCCGATGAACTCGTTCACCCCGGTGCTCTCGATCGGGACGCAGATCGCCGAGGCGATCACTGCCCACCCGACGGACCTCGACCACGGGGGTGTCTCGGCCCGGACCGACGAGCTGCTCCGTTCCGCCGGGCTCTCCGATCCGGCGCGGATCCGGAAGGCGTACCCGCACGAGCTCTCCGGCGGGCAGCTGCAGCGGGCGATGATCGCGATGGCACTCGCGGGCGACCCGGTGGCGCTCATCGCGGACGAACCGACCACCGCGCTCGACGTGACCGTGCAGGCCGGCATCCTCGACCTGCTCCGGACCCTGGGCCGTGAACGCGACCTGGCGGTGCTGCTCATCACGCACGACATGGGCGTGGTGGCGGACGTCGCGGACGAGGTGCTCGTGATGCGCCGCGGCGATCCCGTCGAGCAGGGGTCGGTGACCGAGGTGTTCGCGCACCCGTCGGCCGACTACACCCGGGCGCTCCTCGCCGCAGTGCCGGTCCTGGAGGCGCCGGCCGGGTCCGCACCGGAGGCTCCGCAGGTCTCGTCACGCGCTGAGCGACAGCTCACGCGTTCCGTCGCGCGTGATGTGTCGCCCAGCGCCGACGACGCTGATGGTCCGGTGGACGCGAGCGGCGGGCACGAGCCGAACCGCGCCTCCCGAGCCGTCGTCGCGCAGCTGCGCGACGTCGCCGTGCGCTACGCGCGCCGCGGCGCACCGACCGTCTCGGGCATCGACCTCGACCTGCGGGCCGGGCACACGCTCGGCCTCGTGGGGGAGTCCGGGTCCGGGAAGTCCACGATCGGACGTGCGCTCGCCGGCCTCGTGCCGGTCGTCGCCGGATCCGTCGAGGTGGACGGCAGCGACCTCCGGACGGCCCGGGGCGCTCGGCTCCGGGAACTCCGGAGCCGTGTCGGCATCGTCTTCCAGGACCCGGCGTCGTCGCTCAACCCGAGGCAGACGATCGGGTGGAGCATCGCCGAGCCGCTCCTCGTGCACGGAGCCGCGTCGGCCACGAGCCGTGCCGACCGGGTACGCGACCTCCTCACGGCCGTGCAGCTCGAGCCCTCGTGGGCGGAGCGGTTCCCACACCAGCTCTCCGGCGGGCAGCGGCAACGCGTCGCGGTCGCCCGCGCGCTCGCCCTCCGACCCGCGCTCGTGATCGCGGACGAACCGACGTCGGCGCTCGACGTCACGGTGCAGGCGGCCGTGCTCGACCTGCTCTCCGACCTGCAGGCCGAGTTCGGCTTCGGCATGCTGCTCATCAGCCACGACCTCGCCGTCGTCCGGCAGCTCGCGGACGAGGTCGTCGTGCTGCACGACGGCCGGGTGGTCGAGCGCGGCACGACGGACGCGGTGCTCGACGACCCGCAACAGGACTACACGCGCATGCTCCTCGCGGCCGCGCCCGTCGCCGACCCCGTGCGACAGGCCGCCCGACGTGAGGCCTGGCGTGCGTGGGAAGGGGTGGCCTCGTGACCGCCAACGTCGTCGACCGTCCGGTGGCGGCACCCGCGAACCGGAGCACCGGCTTCCGCGCCGTCGTGCGGCGGGTGCGTCAGGACCGGTGGGCGGTCGCGTCCGCGGTCGTCATCGCCGTCTTCGTCGTGGTCGCGATCGCCGCACCGCTCATCGCCGCCGTGTCCGGCCAGGACCCGTACGGCTACCACATCGACGCGCTCAACTCGTTCGGGGCGCCGAAGGGCGTCGGCGGTGGGATCAGCGGCCAGCACTGGTTCGGTGTCGAGCCGCTGACCGGGCGTGACCTCTTCTCGATCGTGACGTACGGCGCGCGGACGTCGCTCGGCATCGGGCTCGCCGCGACGGTCCTGTCGATCGTCATCGGCGTGCTCGTCGGTGTCACGACGGGGTTCTTCGGCGGCTGGTACGACCGCGTGCTCTCCCGCGTCGTCGACGTCATCTTCGGCTTCCCGTCGCTGGTGTTCATGATCGCGCTCACCGCCATCGTGCCGACGTCGTTCCCGAAGCCCGTGCTCGTCGTCCTCGTGATCGGGTTCTTCGGTTGGCCGTCCGTCGCCCGGGTCGTCCGTGGGCAGACCCTGTCGCTCGTGACCCGGAACTACGTCGTCGCGTCGACGGCGATGGGCGCCGGCCGGTGGCACGTCATGCGGACGCAGCTCCTGCCGAACCTCGCGGCGACCATCACCGTGTACGCGACGATCTCGATCCCGTCGATGATCGGGGCCGAGGCCGCCCTGTCCTTCCTGGCGGTCGGGGTCACCCCGCCGACGCCGTCCTGGGGTCGCAGCATCGGGGACGCGATCGGCTGGGTGCAGACCGACCCGATGTACCTCGTCTTCCCGGGAGCGGCACTGTTCCTCATCACCCTGGCGTTCAACGTGCTCGGCGACGCGCTCCGTGACGCCCTCGACCCGCGAGGAGCCGCCCGGTGACCACCTTCCGCTTCATCGCGATCCGCGTCCTCGGCGCCGCAGTGGTGCTGCTCGTCGTCGCCGCGATCACCTACGCGCTGTTCATGCTGCTGCCGACGAACCCGGCGCGGGCGATCTGCGACAAGCCGTGCACGCCGGACCGGCTCCGCGAGGTCCAGGCGTTCCTCGGCACCGACAAACCGTGGATCGCCCAGTTCGGGGCGTACCTCGCGGGCATCTTCACGGGTCGGACGTTCGGGTCCGGCGCCTCCGTCATCCACTGCGCGGCGCCCTGCTTCGGCTACTCGTTCCAGCTCCACGACAGCGTGACCGACCTCATCCTCAGCCGCCTGCCCGTCACGGCGTCGATCGCGGTCGGCGCGGCCGTGCTGTGGCTCGTCGCGGGGGTCGCCGGCGGGACGCTCTCGGCACTGCGCCGGGGCACGTTCGTCGACCGGGCGGTGATGACCGTGGCGGTGGCGGGGGTGTCCTCGCCTTCGTACCTGGTCGGCCTGCTCGCGATCCTGCTGTTCGGGTTCGTGCTCGGGATCCTGCCCACCAGCGGCTACGTCGCGTTCGGGGACGACCCCGTCGGTTGGTTCACGCACCTGATCCTGCCGTGGTGCGTCCTGGCGTTCATCAGCGCAGCGATCTACGCCCGGCTGACCCGCGGCGAGATGCTCGAGTCGATGTCGCAGGACTTCGTCCGGACCGCCCGCGCGAAGGGGCTCCGCGAGCGCCAGGTGGTCGTGCGGCACGGACTGCGGACGGCGATCCTCCCCGTGGTGACGCTCTTCGGGCTCGACCTCGGGTCCCTGCTCGGCGGTGCCGTCATCACCGAGAAGGTGTTCTCGATGCAGGGGCTGGGCGCGTTGCTCATCGACGCCGTGCACACGCTCGACCTGCAGGTGGTGGTGGGCTTCACGCTGTTCTCGGCCCTGCTCATCGTCACGGCGAACGTGATCGTCGACGTCGTGTACGCGTTCGTCGACCCACGCGTCCGACGCCGCGCGTAGCAGCGTCGACCCCGTGGTGACGACAGGACCTCCCGATCGCTGAGAGTCCACACACCGAAGGCTCCCCGATCCCAGTGTCCTGGCCGGACATCCCCCATGAGTCCTCCGAACCGCGGACTTGTCGCCCCTGGGAGGCGGGTCGAGCATTCGATCGTGATCAACACTCAGGGGGACCTCGGGACGATGCCGACCACGGCACGCTCGCGGGTCAGGGACACGTTCATCGGGATCGCAGCCGCTGCGATCGCCATCGCCGCGTCGATCGGGCTCGCGGTGCCGGCGATGGCGACGCAACCGGGTCAGAACACCGGCGGTGGTCCGTCTGCGGCCGCCAACAGTGCCATCGCCTACGCCGAGACCATGTGGAGCAAGAGCGACGGCGGGCCCAACAGCAGCACCTACTACGCGCTCGGCGGCAACGGGCCGAGCGCATGGGACTGCTCCGGGCTCGTCTGGAAGGCCTACCTGCAGGCTGGCATCGACCTGTCGAACGGGACGTCCCGGCCGGTCGTCGGTGACGAGTACAACGCACTGAAGAGCAACATCGTGTCGCGCGCGAACGCGGAGCCCGGGGACATCCTGTTCTGGACGAGCACCGGCACCACGTCCGGCAACTTCCTGCACGACGGCATCTACCTCGGGAACGGCTACATGATCGCCGCGGCCGCACCCGGGGAGGGCGTCAAGGAGCAGACGCTCTGGTCCGAACCCGGTGAGCAGCTGCTCGACGTCGTCGGGCGTCCCACCGGTTCGCTGAGTGGTTCCGGTTCCGGTGGCAGCACGGTCAAGACCACCTCGTACGTCACCGCGGCGCAGGTCAACACCGGGAAGCTGTGGAGCATCACGGCGAGCAAGGCGGCGACGGCCTACCCGGTCGGCGTCGCAGCCGGCACCAGCCCCGCGATCGCGTCCCTCGGCAGCGGGAAGTACGTCACAGCGTTCCAGGCGGCTGGCGGTGCTCTGTGGACGATCGACTCCGGGGGAGCGGCGACGTCGTTCCCGGTGGGCATGCAGGCCGGCACGAGTCCGTCGATCATCCCGACCTCCGGCGGCGGGTACGTCATCGCGGTGCAGACCAACACCGGGAAGCTCTGGACCATCACCAACACGAAAGCGGCGACCGCGTTCGACATCGGGATGGCCGCCGGGACGAGTCCGTCCATCGCGGCGGTCGGCAGCGGCTACGTCGTGGCGGTGCAGACCAACACGGGTGACCTGTGGAGCGTGACGAACACCAAGGCGGCCACGTCGTTCGGTGTCGGCATGCAGGCCGGCACGAGCCCTTCCATCACCGCCACGGCGAACGGCGGGTACGTGATCGCAGCGCAGACGAACACCGGCGCGCTGTGGAGCGTGACGAACACGAAGGCTGCGACGGCGTTCCCGGTCGGGATGCAGGACGGCACCAGCCCGTCGATCCTCGCGCTCCCGTCGGGCGGCTACGTGATCGCCGTGCAGACCAACACCGGCAAGCTGTGGACGATCACCGACGGGAAGGCGGCGACGGCGTTCGACATCGGCATGGCCGCCGACACCAGCCCGTCGATCGCCGCGGTCGGCAGCGGGTACGTGGTGGCGGTCCAGACGAACGGCAGTGATCTCTGGACGGTCACGAACGACGACGCTGCGACCTCGTTCGGCGTCGGGATGAAGGCGGGTACGAGCCCCGCGATCCTCGCCCAGTAGTCCACGGCGACGCCGCACCACGAGGCCGGCGCCGAACCAGGGGAACCCCCGGTCCGGCGCCGGTCTCCGCGTTCATCCCGCTGCTCGCGCGGGATGCTGCCGGGGCAGGTGCTCAGACGGTCGCCCCGTCCCACCAGCGCAGCACCCGCGTCCCGACGAGCGTGAGCCAGCGCGAGCGCTCGCCGACCGGGACGTCGACCTCGAACCACTGCCGCCCGGCCGGCCGTTCGCCCTGCGTCCACGTTCCGTCCGGGTTCCGGGCGGCGCGCACGATCTCGACCGCTTCGGCAGCGCGCGGGTCCGGAGGGGTCCCGTCGAGCAGCGACGCGGTTCGCAGGTGGTCGGTGGCGCGCAGCGCGGTGTAGACCCACCGGAACGGGTACGCGAAGCGGTGCACCCACGGACCGACGAACGCACCGTCGGACTTCCGGTGGAGCAGGCGTCGTTCGAGCAGGTACTCCGCACCGCGGTGCCGGGCCGCCCGGAGCGCCGTCGCACGCGGGTGCGTCCCGGCCGTGAGCCGCTCGTGCTCCACGAGTCCGTCGAGGACGTTGAGGGTCGAGTGGAACGAGGACACCGTCGATCCCTCGATCCACTCGCAGTTCCATCCACCGTCGGCCTGCTGGTGCTCGAGCAGCCAGTCCGCGATCCCGACGACGTCCGCGCCGAGCCAGGTGCCGTTCGCGAGCGTGAAGGCGTTGATGCAGCAGTCGACCTCGCCGCCCCAGTACGGCAGCTGCTCGTACTCCCAGCGGCTGTTCACCGCGAGGCGTGCCGCGGTGTCCCCGAGCACCGTCGCGTCGAGCTCCCACTCGCGGAGGCTGTTGAGCGACCAGGTCGTCGCGGTGTACGGCTGCCCGGGTTCCTGCGCCTCGGGGCCGCTCGGGTCGAAGTCGGCCGGGAAGTACGCGCCGCCGGCCCACTGCCCGTCGGGGTCCTGGTGGGCGAGGAGCGCGGCGCCGAACCCCTCGGTCGCGACCCGGGCGCGCGTGGCCTGCCACGTCGAAGGCGGCGCGCCGATGAGGTCCCGCTCGACCTGCCAGCGCAGCGCCGGGTCCGAGTCGAGCAACCAGTCGACCACCGAGGCGTCCATGGCGCGAAGGGTACGCCGGGCCGCGCGGCCGTGTCAGCCGACGTACCGGTACGACCCGCCGTCGTCGGTCCGTTCGAGCACACCGAGGTCGACCGCGTCGCGCCGCACGATCGCGACGTCCTCGGCGAACATGGCGATGGCGGCGTTGAGCACCGCCTCCGACACGGGCCGCGGGGAACCGAGGCGCGCGAACACGAGCGCGACGATCCGGACCGAGATCGGGTGCCGTTCGACGTCCCGCACGGGCATCCGCGCGATCCAGTCGAACTCGAGCAGGGCCGCCGGGGCCTGCAGGCGCTGCAGGTCCTGCGCCGTCCGGCCGAGGAGCGGCGTGTCGGGGCCGTCGTCGCCGAGCCAGTCGAACGCCGCGAGGGCGGCGCGCGTCCGGTCGTCGAGCTCGCCGTCGCCCACGACCGCAGCCCGGAGCGTCGGGCTCGCCAGGACGGCGACCGCCTGACGCGCCCGGGCCACGGCCGTGGTGAGTGCCATCAGAAGTACGTGATCCCGTGCGGCGTACGTGGCGGCGTCAGCATCGCGCGGAGCAGTGCCGGTGCGGCCGGGTCGGCGGCACGGACGAGGCCTGCGGCGGCGAGCGTGACCGGTGACACCGATCCGAGCAGCAGCGCGCCGAGGTCGGCGACGTCGAGCTGGACGTCCGACCCGGCCTCGTCCGCGACGTCGGCGACCTTCGTGACGGTGCCCCGCGCCTCCTGGACGTCGAGGCGGTACGTGCCCGTGGTGAACCCGAGCGCGTCCGTCACGGCGAGCGTCAACGAACCGTCGACGGCGTACGGGCGGGAGGCGAGCACTGCCGGGACGTCGAGGACCCGCAGCCACACGTGGTCTTCCTCGTGGTCGACGTCGTACGCGCGGTTGTCGCCGAGGGCGGCCACGATCGGGTCGTCGAGCCGCGAGCGGTTGTACTTCACGACGTCGTTGAGGTCGATCGAGAGCAGGAACTCCCAGAGCGAGAGGTACGCGGCGTCGGTCGCGTACACCAGGTCGACGATCTCGAGCACGGTGTCGCCGTCGCCGCTCTCCTTGACGCGCCACGTCACGTAGCCGTCGACCTCGTCCGAGTCCTCGGGGCGGTGCACGGCGGCACGGACGTCCTTCGCCTGCTCGCCGTCCTGGGTGCGGAGCCCGAAGACGACCGGCCAGGTGTGCGCGTTGCGCACCATCGAGCCCGGCGTCCGGGCGTTGAACCGGTCGAACACCGCACGTCCGGGGCCGCCCGCGAGCCACTCGGGCGTCACGACGCTGACGACACCCGTGGTCGGCGCGAGGAAGGGGAGCGCACGGTTGCGGCGGACACTGACGGCACGCTCACGGATCGCGCTGCCGAACCCGAACCGTCGGTAGATGGTCCCCTCGGACGCGGTCAGCGATGCGAGCGCGTAGCCCTCGGCGACGCCCCGTTCGAGCGCGTGGGTCATCATGCGGCGGAGGATGCCGCGTCGGCGCTCGGTCGGGCGCACCGTGACGGCCGAGATCGCCTGCGTGTCGACGGCGGTACCGTCGCCCCAGCTCAGCGGCTTCCGGAACCACGCGAACGTGCCGGCGGGCCAGGTCTCGTCGACGGAGCCCGGTGCCGGACGACGGACGTGCGCCCCGAGCCAGGTGTTGCCGTCCTCGATGAACTGGCCGACCATGACCCGGGCGACCTCGTCGCCGGGGTGGGTCTCGTGGAAGCCAAGTCCGACGGCGCGCATCCAGGCGTCGGTCTCGGCGTCCGGTGCCCCCTCGTCATCCGTCCCGGGCGCGAACTCGCGCAGCTCGTAGCGGTCGTCGAATGCCTCGTTGCTCACACCTCGACACTATCGGTGGGCTCTGACCCGGCGGCTGCGGATCGGCAGTGCGTCGCGTCGCCGCGTGCGTCGCCTCGCCGCATGCGTCGCGTCAGCGCACCGGCCGGGAGGCGCGGGTCGCCTCCGCCCCGCGGGTGCGGTCGGTGGGCGGCCGCCTCCCGCCACCAGGTCACCGGACCGGAGCGATCACCTCGCGGAGCGGCGGGAGGCCGATCGTGGCGGGTTCGCTCGGAGGTGCTCACCGATGCGGCCGAGGATGCGCGCGAGGTCCGCGGCGTCGTCGTCCGTGATGGGGGCGAACAGCAGGCCGTGCACGGTGGCGATGTGGCCCGGGAAGACCTCGGCGAGGACCTCGCGGCCGGCTTCCGTGAGGGCGACGATCGTGCTGCGCTCGTCGTCCGGCGACGGCGACCGCGTCACCAGCCCGCGTTGCTCGAGCAGTTGTGCCTGGTACGTCAGGCCGCTGCGGCTGTACACGACGCCGTCGGCGAGGTCGGTCATGCGTTGCCGTCCCTCGGCCGTGTCGCCGAGCCGGGCGAGGAGCTGGAACTGCACGTAGCTGAGACCGCCGACGTCCCGCAGCTGCTTCTCGACCGCTGGGCGGAGGAGCGCGCTCACGTCCGTGAAGGCGAAGTACGCGTGCAGCTGGGTCGGCGTCAGGGCCGCGGGTGTTCCGGACATGCCTCGATCCTACCCGTTGCTTCGAGTTCGAAGCAGTGGTAGCGTGCTCGACAGATGCTTCGAACTCGAAGCAAACAGCGAAAGGATCCATCATGAAGGCAGTGCAGTTCCACGAGGTCGGCGGCCCCGAGGTCCTCCGGTACGACGATGTCGAGCAGCCCGTCCCCGGCTCGGGCGAGGTACGGCTGCGGGTCGCGGCCTCCGCCTACAACGCCGCGGACAACGGCATGCGGGCGGGGTTCCTCCCCATCCCGATCGCGCTCCCGCACATCCCCGGCTACGACGTCTCGGGCACCGTCGACGCGCTCGGCGCCGACGTCACCGACCTGCGCGTCGGCGACACCGTGATCGGCTTCCTGCCGATGGAGCGCGACGGTGGTGCGGCCGAGTACGTGGTCGCGCCGGCGGCCGCGCTCGTCCACGCGCCGACGAGCATCCCGCTCGCGGACGCCGCAGCGCTCCCGTCGGTCGCGCTGACCGCCTGGCAGGCGCTCTTCGACGACGGTGGACTCACGGCTGGGCAGCGCGTCCTCATCGTCGGGGCCGGCGGGGTCGTGGGCAAGTACGCGATCCAGTTCGCCAAGCGTGCCGGGGTGCAGGTGATCGCGACCGCGAGTCCCCGCAGTGCCGAAGCCGTCCGGGGCGCGGGGGCAGACCAGGTGATCGACCACACCCAGGGCGACGTGCTCGCAGCGCTGGACGGCCAGGTCGACGTCCTGCTCAACCTCGCCCCGATCGAGCCGGAGGAGTTCGCCGCCGACGTGGCCGCCGTCCGGGACGGCGGTGCCGTGGTGAGCACCACCGCGTTCATGGCCACGCCCGGTGACGAGTCCCGCGGGGTCCGGGCGGTGACGGTCTTCGTCCGAGCGAACCGGCAGCGCCTGGCGGAGATCGTCGCCCTCGTCGACCAGGGCGCGCTGACCGTCGAGGTCACGCGGCGGATCCCGCTCGCCGAGCTCCCGACGCTGCACGCGGAAGGCGCGGCGGGGCGGATCGCCGGGAAGGTCGTCGTCCTCGCCTGAGTGCCTCGCCGCGTCGGGCGGAGCTCAGTCGGTCGCGCCCTGCGGCGGGTCGACGAGGAGTCCGACCCGGTCGGCGAGGTAGGCCTCGAGCGGCACGGCGGCGACGGCGGCGGGCGACCAGCGGACGAGGGGGACGTCGTCGCCGACGAACAGCACGCCGGTGGACCCGACGAGCGACGCGTCGAGGGGGATCGGCGTCGCGCCG
Source organism: Curtobacterium sp. 22159 (assembly GCF_052045775.1). NCBI lineage: Bacteria > Bacillati > Actinomycetota > Actinomycetes > Micrococcales > Microbacteriaceae > Curtobacterium > Curtobacterium sp. 22159. The sequence goes on along the minus strand of NZ_JBQEPN010000003.1, from coordinate 18,137 downwards.
TGGTTCACGGTGTCGCCGGCGCGGAAGTGCCCCTTCGCGGCGGCGGCCCGGTACGCCCGTCGGACCTCCGCGGACACCGACTGGAACTGCGCCCGACCCGGGTCCGTGACGCGTGTGATCGCACCCGTCGCCCAGACCCGACCGGCCGTCTCGGGCGATGCCCCGACCAGGAGCGCGCCGACCCGCCACACGCGCCCGAGCGACCGCATGGTCGGCTCCCGCCGGATGCCGAGGACGGGCTTGGGTTCCACGTACTCGCCGAGCGCTTCGTCGGGGACCGCGGCGGCCCGCAGCCGCAGCGCCGCGTCGTCGAGCAAGGACCTCGCCCGTTCCACCCCGTCCGTCACGTCACCCGAGCGTAGCCCGGTGCGCTCGGTGCGTTCCCTGCGCTCGGCGTCGCCCGTGGCCCCCGTTCCCGGATCGCCCGGCACCCCGTCGGCGCCGTGCGGCCGACACCGTCCCCAGCGTGATCATCAGCGCACCGTAGGCGAGCAGGACCCCGGCCATCGTCGGGACGAGCCACGAGCGCGAGCCGTTCACCAGCTGGTTGACCAGCCCGACGTCCGGCACGCTGTACCAGACCACGCCCCGGACCTGTGCAGCCGTGACGGGTGCCGGGTCGGGGAGGGCGTTGTTGTCACCCTTGAGGGTGAACGTGCGGGAGCCGTCCGACGACGACGCGATCGAGACCACCCGGTGACTGATCACCGCGGGCTGACCGGACGTGATCTGGTACGTCACCACGTCGCCGACGCGGATGTCGTCGATCGGCGTCGGCCGGACGACGAGCAGGGTCCCCGGCGGCAGGGTCGGCTCCATCGACTGCGTCAGGACCGTGAGCGGGGTGGACCCGGTGGCCTTCGGCACGACGACGAGCACGACGGCGAGACCGGCGACGAGCACGAGCAGTCCGGTGCTCAGGCCGAGCGCCAGGGCGTGGACGATCGCACGCCAGCCGGTGCGGGGCCGTGCCGGGGTCATGCGCCGCATCGGATGGCCTTCCCGTCGTTCTGGGTGAACAGCGTGACCGTCCCGGTCCCGACGACCGTCGTCGTCGGGTTGCCCGCGCTGTCGAGGATCTTCACGGTGACCGTCACGGGACCGCTCGTCGCGACGCTCGCGGGGACCTGGTCGGGTGCCAGGGTGAAGCGACCGTAGTAGTCCTGCTCCTTCTGTCCGACCATCGTCGTCGCACCGGGGCCGACGAACGCGCCGTACCAGGTGTCCTTCGGCCGCGACGAGGTCGGCCAGGCCAGCTCGACGTACGTCCCGCTGTGGTCCGTGCACGTGAGCGCGGGGGAGGCTGCCGGGGTGTTGAGGTAGAAGCCGCCCTGCACGGCCCCTGAGGTCCAGCTCCCCGTGGCGACCGTGAGTCCGATGGTGATGTTGGCCGTGCTCGAGGCCGGCGCGGACGACGTCGGCGTGCTGCGCGTGCACCAGACGGCGCTGGCACCGGCGGCGAGCTTCGACGTCATGCTCGGCAGGGACTCCCAGGTGCCGGAGATCGATCCGGTGCCCACGGCGGCCGTCGTCGTGCATGCCGCAGCGGAGGCGACCGGCCACGCGACGACGCTCACCGCACGGGCAAGGGCCGCCGAGCTCCCGGAGACGACCGACACCGTGGTCGTGCTGGTGCCCGCGAGCGAGCCGGCGTTCGTGAGTGTCACGGGCTTCGTCATCGACGTGACGGTCGAGGAGAACGTCGTCGTCATGTCGCTCGTCCCGCTCAGCGCCGCACCCGTCTTGCCGATCGTCACACTCGACGCGGTGGTGCCGGTGGCCGACCAGAGCGCCCAGGCGGCGGACGATCCACCGGCCACGAACGCCACGGTGAGGACCACGGCGAGGAGGACCCGCAAGCGGCGGTTCATGCGGTCGCCTGCGTTCCGGTGACGGTGAGGGTGAAGTCGGTGACGGCACCGGCCACGGTCTGCGGGGCGTCGGCGTCGAGGTCCATCTCGACGCAACCGACGGCGCTCGCCCCCGCAGCGAGCGTGAAGGAGCTGCTGCCGGTGTCGAACGACGCGAGCCGGCCGCTCGCGCCGGACAGCCCGGTCCGGCAGTCCGCTGCGCTCCCGACGACCGCGAGCCGCAGGGTCAGCTCGCCGAGGACCGCGGCAGGTGTCGCGTTCGTGGCGTAGGCGACGTTCGTCGAGGTCGTCGCCACGCGCATCGTCAGCGGGATCGAGCCGGTGCTCCGCACCGCGAAGGTCCCGGTGACGCCGGTACCCGGCCCGAGCACTGCGGTGTTCATGGCGGAGAGCGGCCCGGTGCTGATCGTGGCGGTCGCGGAGCGGACGGTCGAGGCGGAGGTGCTCGCGGTCCCGTTCCAGAGCGCGTAGGTGCCGCCGCTGCCGATCACCGCCGTCACGACCGCGACCACCAGGGCGAGGGCCGTCGGCCACGCCCACCGGTGTCGACGCGGCGCGCGGTGGCGTCCGGTCGTCCTCGGCGTGCTGGTCATGGCCGTCCCCTGGTGGTCGTGGTGGTGCGCGGTCAGGAACCGATCGCGGTCTGCGTGAGCGTGAAGGCGAGGGCGCCGACGTTGAGCGTGCCGCCCTGACCGGTCGTCGCGGAGGACGGCAGCGCGATCGTGAAGACGACCTTGACGGTCGAGGTCGCCGACGAGGGGGAGACCACGAAGGTGTTCGCGTTCGTGGTCGACTGCACGACCGAGGCGCTCGAGGACGTCACCGCGAGGGTCTTCGTCGTCGCCGCGAGCAGCGCGGAGTCGCCGGTGATGCTCTGGTTCGCGTAGGTGAGGTTGGCCTTGAGGTCCTGGCCGGTCGCGCCGATCGTCAGCGTCTGCGTGAACTGGTAGGTGTTCCCCGGCACCATGAGGGCGCTCGCCGGGTTGATCGTCGTCGAGCGGCCGTTGGTGATGTCCGTCCACACGCCGTCGTTGTTCGCGCTGAGGGTCAGCGAGCCCGAGCTCACCGTGGAGGCGGCGGTGCTGGCGTTCGCGTTCCAGAGGGCGAAGGTGCCCGCGCCGCCGAGGAGGAGGGCGACACCGGCGGCGCCGGCGATGGCGCCGGTGACGATCTTGTGCATGGGGAGTCCGTTCTGCGCGTTCGGGCGCGCTGATGCCATCGGCCGAGCCGATGGGACGTTGTCTTCGACCCCGCGGGTCCGGGGTCGCGGCTGACCGGTGCCGGAGAGTGGTCGCCGGGCTCCCGGACGTGACACGTCACGGGGCGGGCAGGACTCGCTCTGCCCACGACGCTACCGGTCCCCCAAAGTGCGGACAAGATGGAACATGCATCTGCATGGACCCCAATTGGGGGGACATTTTCGTCCCCGACAGTGCGGACACGATTTGTACCCCGATCTGCGTGGAATGCCACTCCGCCCCGTACCGTTGCACCGACCGGAGAACGAGGAGGACCCGTGGGCATCGTGCGGTGGTTGTTCGACGCGCAGCTCGTCATCGGCGACCAGACCGTGCTGTGGTGCGAGGTGATCGGCAACGTGTTCGGCCTGCTCAGCGCACTCGGCGGCATGCGCCGCAAGGTCTGGGCGTGGCCCGTCGGCATCGTCGGCAACGCACTGCTCTTCACGGTCTTCATGGGCGCGCTCTTCGACACCCCGAACCCGGTGAACCTGCTCGGCCAGGCAGGACGACAGGTGATGTTCGTCATCGTCAGTGCGTACGGCTGGTACCGCTGGACGCACCGACCCGACGACGCGACCACCGTCGTCGAGCCGCGCTGGGCCTCCTGGCGGACGCGTTCGCTCCTCGTCGTCGCCATGGTCGGCGGCACGGCCGTGCTGACACCGGTGTTCCGCGCCCTCGGGTCCTACGAGCCGGTCTGGAGCGACGCCTGGATCTTCGTCGGCTCGGTGCTCGCCACCTACGGCATGGCGAAGGGCTGGGTCGAGTTCTGGCTCATCTGGGTGGCGGTGGACCTCGTCGGGGTGCCGCTGCTGTTCTCGGCCGGGTACTACGCCTCGGGGCTCATGTACGTCTTCTACGGGGTGTTCACCCTCACCGGCTTCTTCGTCTGGATGAAGCAGCGCATCCGGCCGTCCGCGGCACCGGTCACCGTCGGCTGAGCGTCGCCCTGGCTCGGCCCCCGCTCTGGGACACGACACCGACGCGGGGTTCCGCTGTGATGGCCTGATGGAACACGACCACGACGTTGCGCTCGAGGACGAGCAGTCCCTCGCCGAGCGGATCGTCCGCGGAGCGATCCGCGCCTACCGACTCCACCCCTTCGACAGCGTGGACGCGGACGTCGTCGCCGAGGTCGCCGGGATCGACGGCGACACCGTGCGACGGCTGTTCCCCACGTGGGACGCGCTGCTGCTCGTCACCTACGACCGGTGGACGCAACTCCGGGGGACCCGTCGGACGAAGTCGCCGGCGTGCACGATCGACCACGTGCGGATGACCCTCGCCGAGGACGTCGCCGACCCGGGTCTGGTGCGGGTGCTCGCCGGGGTGATCACGATCGCCGCGGCCGACACCGGGTTCGCCGAGCTCTTCCGGAAGCGTTTCGAGGAGTACGTCGACGCGCTCACGGCGGGCCTGCAGCGCGACGCCGACGCGGGGTCGGAGCAGCTCGCCGTCCCCGCGCACCAGGCGGCCACGCAGCTGCTCGCGCTCTACGAGGGGCTGCAGATCCAGCTGCTCGTCCGCCCGCACGTCGACGTCGTCGTCGAGTTCGACCGCGCCGTCCGGACCCTCCGTCAGGGGTGGCGCGAGCGTGCCGTCCCGGCCTGGGACCTCGACGAGGTCGCCCTCACCCGCTAGGAACGGGTGCGTCGCCGCCACGACGCGATCTGCCGCAGCGTCACCTTCGACCCGTACTGCGCGACCGAGTGCCGGAACAGGTACTCCGCGAACCAGAGCAGCAGTGCGGCGACGACGAACACCTCGACGATGCTGACCACCGACTCGGTCACGGACAACGACCCGACCGCGTTGCGGACCATCGCGGTGATCGGCGTGAACGTCGGGAAGTACGTGAAGAACCCGGCGATCGGCGACGACGGGGTGGTCATCACGAAGAACGCCGCGTACAGCGGGATGATGAGCGAGAAGATCGCGACCGACTGCAGCGCCGAGGCGTCCTTGATCGAGGGAACCGCCGCGCCGACCGCGACGAAGAGTGCGGACGCCAGCAGGACACCGCCCACGAGCAGCAGCGCGCCGACCAGCATCCGCCACGGATCGACCACGAGACCCCCCAGCCGCGACGCCACGAGCGGGAGTGCGGCGAGCAGGCCGATCAACCCGGGCACCACGAAGACCCCGACCTGCACGAACCCGACGAGCAGCATCGCGATCACCTTGCCGCGGATGAGGTCCCCCGCGGTCACCGTCGTGAGGATCATCTCGGAGATGCGGTTCTCCTTCTCCTCGACCACGACGGTCACCATGCGCGTGGCGAGCAGGATGACGATCCCGAAGAACGCCGCGACGTAGAGGAACGGCGGCACGATCGACAGCCACCCCGGAGCGACCTTCCCGTCGGCGTAGGTGGTGAGGTCGGTGTCCGGCGGCGTTCGGAGGAGGTGCACGGTCTCGGGGTCGTCGACCTGGGCGGCGACGCTCTGCTCGAGCACCCGCTCGGCGAGTGACGAGTAGCCCCCGTTGCCGAAGAGCCCGCGGTCCGTGGCCTCGACCCGGATCGGCGTCGTCGACGGGGAAGCGGGGAACTCGATGAACGCGTCGAGCGTGCCGGAGCGGACCGCGGCGCGATCGGCCGCCGGGTCGGAGGACGGGGACCCGCCCCACTTCGCCGCGACGGACCGGGACACCAGGCCGGAGTCGTCGACGTACCGGAACGGGGTCTTCGTCGCGGACGTGCTGGACGTCACGGAGTCGGTGCCGGCGCTCTGTCCGATCCCGACGAGCAGGGACACGACGACGATGACCACCGGCAGCGCGAGCGTCCCGATCCAGAACGCCGGCTTCTTCACCGCACGGACGAACTCGAACCGGACGACGGTCCCCAGGCGGCTCACGCGGCGGCCCCGGCGGACTCGCCGACGAGGGCGTCGTGCCCGTAGACCTGCACGAAGATCTCGTCGAGGGGGATCCGGCGCATCTCGAACCCGGTCACGTGCACCCCCGCCGTGACGAGTGACGCGAGCACGTCCGAGCCGTCGGGTGCGGCGGCGGGCGTCGGCACGAGGTAGGCGACGTGACCCTCGTGTCGCGCGAGGCGGTAGAGCGGCGACGGCGGCACCGGTCCGTCGAGTCCGACGCGGGCGACGGCACCACCGAAGGCGTCCTGCACGTCCGGGATGGTGCCGTACGCCGCCGCGGTGCCGTCCTTGAGGAGCAGGATCCGGTCGCAGAGCCGCTCGACCTCGTCCATGTGGTGCGTCACCAGGATCACCGTGGCACCGTCGGCCTTGCGCTCGTCGACGAGGTCGAGCAGCAGCCGACGGTTCACCGGGTCGAGGCCCTTGGTCGGTTCGTCGAGGATGAGGAGCCGTGGCCGGTCCATGATCGTGATGCCGAGCTGCACCTTCTGCTGCTGACCGCCGGAGAGCTTGTCGACCCGGAGCTTCGCACGGTCGGCCAACCCGACCCTGGCGAGGTACTCCATGCTCCACGCCGTCGCGTCGGGGCCGCGCAGACCCCGGAGCCGACCGAAGTACGTCATGACGTCGATGACGGACTCCTTGCGGTAGAGCCCGCGCTCCTCGGGGAGGTACCCGATGCCGCCCGTCGCGGGTCGGTAGGGTGCCCCGTCGATCATGAGTGTGCCGGCCGTCGGGGTCGTGATGCCGAGCAGCGCGCGGATCGTGGTGGTCTTGCCGGATCCGTTGCTGCCGAGCAGTCCGAAGGTCTCACCCGGGGCGATGTCGAAGGACAGGCCGTCGACCACGTTCCGGTCGCCGAAACGCATCACGAAGTCCCGCACGCTGATGCTGGCGCCACCGCTCATGCGGCGACCCTACCGGGACCGCCTGACGGACGGGAGGCGCGGTGCCGGGCAGCACCGCGCCTCCAGTCCGTCACCGGGTCGCGTCGACGACGCGCGGGTCGCGTCAGGAACGCAACCAGGCCGTCCCGACCCCCGACAGGGCGCCGTCCACCACGGGTGCCGAGGCGAGCAGCAGCTCGCCGGCGGGGAGGTCGAACGGCTGGTCACCGAAGACCGTGACGCTCGTCCACCCGTTCGGCCGGCGGAACGCGAGGACGTCGTCGCGTCCGGTCTCGAGCCACTCGAGCCGTTCCTCGGACTGCAGCTGCCCGCGAAGGCCGAGTGCCTTCCGGTACAGGTTCAGCGTCGAGTCCGGGTCGGCGTCCTCGGCCTCGACCGACGACTCGGCGAACCAGGCCGGCTGCGGCAGGTGCGACCCGCCGGTGCCGAACCCGAAGCTCTCGCCCGTCCGGGTCCAGGGGAGGGGCACACGGCAGCCGTCGCGGCCCACGTCCACGCCCGGGTTCCGGAAGAACGCCGGGTCCTGCCGGTCGGCGTCGGCGATGTCCCCGACCTCGTGCAGGCCGAGCTCCTCGCCCTGGTAGAGGTACGCGGAGCCCGGCAGTGCGAGCTCCAGGAGCGTGGCGGCCCGCGCGCGACGGAGGCCGAGCCACCGGTCGAGGTCCTCCTGTGCGCCGCCGGCGAGCAGCCACGCGGCGCCCTGCTTCTGGTCGTCGCCGTTCCGGGCGGGCAGCGCGTACCGGGTGGCGTGCCGGACGACGTCGTGGTTCGAGAAGACCCACGTCGTCGACGATCCGGACTGCTCGGCGAGCCCGAGGTTGAACTCGATGATGCTGCGGAACTGCCCGGCGTCGAAGTCGGCTTCGAGCAGGTCGAAGTTGAACGCCTGTCCGAGCCCCTCGGCACTGGCGTACCGGGCACGGCGGTCGGCGGCGACCCACGCCTCGGCCACGGCGGTCCGGGCCGGGGTGTACTCGTCGAAGACCTTCCGCCACTCGGCGTAGATCTCGTGCACGTCGTCACGGTCCCACAGGATGTGCGAGCCGTCCTTCGGGCTCGCCAGCACCTCGGCCCACGACGGAAGGGGTCCGGACGGCAGGTCCTTCGCCAGGCCGTGCGCGACGTCGATGCGGAAGCCGTCGACGCCGCGGTCGGACCAGAAGCGCAGGGTGTGCAGGAAGTCGTCGCGCACCTCGCGGTTCGCCCAGTTCAGGTCGGGCTGTTCCTTCGCGAAGTTGTGCAGGTACCACTGGCCGTCGCCGACCGCGGTCCAGGCCGGACCGCCGAAGATCGACACCCAGTCGGCCGGCGGCTCGCTGCCGTCCGGGCCCGTGCCGTCGCGGAACACGTACCGGTCGCGGGCCTCCGAGCCCGCGGGGGACGCGAGCGCCTCGCGGAACCACTCGTGCCGGTCACTCGTGTGGTTCGGCACCACGTCGACGATCACCCGGATGCCGGCGGCGTGCAGCGCGGCGACCATCTCGTCGAAGTCGTCGAGCGTGCCGAGCCGGGGGTCGACGTCGCGGTAGTCGTCCACGTCGTAGCCGCCGTCCGCGAGGGCGGAGGGGTAGAACGGGCTGAGCCACACGGCCTCGATGCCGAGCGACGCCAGGTACGGCACACGAGCGGTGACGCCGGGCAGGTCGCCGATCCCGTCGCCGTTCGCGTCGGCGAAGGAGCGCGGGTAGATCTGGTAGACGCTCGCCTGGCGCCACCAGGTCTCGTCGGTGGCCGCAGGACGCGCGGCGGGGAGTACGTCGGTCATCGGGGTAGGGGTCCTTTCGGGGGAGGTGCTCACTTGATGGCGCCCTGCGTGACACCGGCCATCACCCATCGCTGGGTGATGAGGTACACGATGATCGCGGGGGCCATCGCCATCAGGTAGGAGGCGAACGAGACGTTGTAGTTGTTGCTGAACTGCGTCTGGAACATCTGCTGCAGCACCGGCAGGGTCTGCAGCGCCGGGTCGGAGGTGATCAGGGACGGCATCACGAAGTCGTTCCAGGACGCGAGGAACGCGAAGATGCCGACGGTGGCGCTCATCGGTGCGAGCAGCGGGAACACCAGCCGCCAGAACACCTGCCCCGTGCTCGCACCGTCGATGCGAGCACTCTCCTCCAGCTCAGCAGGGATCGAGCGCAGGAACGCGGTGAAGAGCAGCACGCTGAACGACAGCTGGAACATGACGTGCAGGATCGCGACACCGATCGGGTTGTCCAGGTGCGCCAACCCGGTGAGCTTCACCTGCGACAGCGCCAGCACCGGGAACGGCAGGAACATCGCCGCGAGCAGGTAGAAGAACGACCACCGGAACAGCCGGCGGTCCCAGTTCCGGGCGATCGCGTACGCCGTGAACGAGGCCAGCAGGATCGTGCCGCCGACGGTGATCGCGGCGACGAGCACCGAGACGCCGAACGCCCGCGGGAAGTCGGTCAGCTGCCAGGCCTGCACGAACCCGTCGACGCTGAACGGAGCGGGGAGCGAGAACGCGTTGCCGTCCACCGCCTGCGCGGTGGTCTTGAACGCCATCGTGACCGTGACGTACAGCGGGACGAGGACGGACAGGGCGCAGAGGACCAGGACGACGGTCACCGGCCAGTTCGACCGTGCGCGCCGGAGGAGGGGTGCTTGCAGGGACATCAGAGCACTGCCTTCCCGCGGGTGGCCCGCAGCTGGACCACGGCGATCACGACGGCGATGACGAAGAAGATCGTCGCGTTCGCCATCTGGTAGGCGTAGTCGCCGCCGTTGAACCCCTTGAAGATCGACATCGCCACGCTCGTGGTGGACGTCCCGGGGCCGCCGTCGGTCAGACCGACGATGATGTCGTACGAGTTCAGGAAGTTCTTGAACCCGATGACGAGGTTGATGAGGATGTAGCCCGCCGTGAGCGGGGCGGTGATGGACACGAGCTGCCGCCACGAGCTCGCGCCGTCGAGGGACGCGGCCTCGTACACCTCGCCCGGGATCGACAACACCCCGGCGATGTAGATGAGGAGCGTCGACGGGATGGCCTGCCAGGCGGTCACGATGACGATCGCGATCCAGGCGAGGTCCGGGTTCGCCAGGATGCTCTGCTCCAGCGGTGCGAACCCGATCGCACCGGCCAGCGCCGGCAGGCTGTTCGCGAACAGGAACGAGAACACGTACGCGATGACGATGCCCGAGATCACCATCGGGAGCACGAACACCGCGCGCAGCGCGATCTTCCCGCGGATCTTCGACGTCAGCGCGATGGCGAGCAGGAACGCGACCGCGTTGACGACGAGCACCGTGACGAGCGAGAACCCGAGCGTGAACAGGTACGCCTGCAGGATCGCGGGGTCGGAGAACACCGCGACGTAGTTCGTGAGCCCGATGAACCGGAACTCGCCGAACCCGACGGAGTTCGTGAAGCTCAGCACGATGCCCATCACCGCGGGGAGGGTGATCGCGAGCGTGAAGAGCAGGAGGGTCGGCAGCAGGAACGCGAGGAAGAGCGGTTCGACCCGCTTCCGCCGTCCTCCGAGCGCCGGGCTGCCGGACTGGAGGCGCGGCGCGGCTCCGCCCCGCCGGCGACGGTCCGCCGTCGTGATGGACTCGGTGGTCGTGATGGCCATTCGTCGTCTCCTTACGCGGCCGTGCGGAGCGCGAGACGCGCCCAGTCGGCGTCGAGGGTGCGGAGTTGCCGCTGCGCGTCCCCGCCGAAGGCGATGGACTGCGCGTAGTTCGCGACGGGGATCTCGGCGGGGATGAGCTGCGAGGCGCCGAGGTAGAACGCGGCGTCGTCGAAGTAGGTCTGCATGCCGGTGAGCGCCGGGTTCGACGCGGGTGGGGCGTCCTTCCGCACGCCGAAGCCGTTGTTGTCGGCGTTGTACCGGTCGTTGACCTCGGGCGTCATGAGGAACGACAGGAACTCCCGCGCTGCCTCCTGCTTGCGGGACGCCTCCGGGATCCAGAGGGCGAGGTCGACGTTCACGCGGACCTTCCGGTCGGCGGGGTCGTCGGTGACGGGGAGCGGGAAGGTGCCGAGGTCCATGTCCTTCGTCGTCTTGGCGATCTCGCCGAGGGCCCACGGTCCCTGCAGGTACATCGCGGCCTTCCCCTGGGCGAACGCGAGGTTGCCGTCGCCGTACCCGCGGCTCGCGGCCCCGTCCTGGTGCCAGGAACGGAGCTGCACCATGCGCTCCATCGGCTTCCGGAAGTCCCGCTCGAACGACACCGACGAGCCCCTGCCGACGCTCGTGCCCTCGCGGCGCAGCGCGGCGAACGTCCGCGGGGTGTCGATCATGCCCCCGATCGTGTAGTCGAACATGCCCTGCGCGATCGTCCAGTTGTCCTTGAACGTGCCGTAGATCGGTGCGGTGCCGGCCTGCACGAGGCGCTCGCAGACGTCGGCGAACTCGCTCCACGTCGTCGGGACCGCGAGCCCGTGCTCGGCGAACAGCGCCTTGTTGTAGATGACCGACGCGGCGGTCACCGAGTACGGCAGGGCGCTCTTCCGGCCGGGGTGGTCGGCGGTCTGTTGCATGAGCGGCCAGAGGTCCGGGTTGGTCGTGGCCGCTTCCGGCAGGTCGGACAGGTCGCTCAGCGCACCGTGCTCGACGAAGGGCGCCACCGAGAAGTTGTAGTTCCAGCACCCGAGGTCCGGCGGCCGGTTCCGGACGAAGTTGGCCGACATGCTCGACGTCGAGTCGCGGACCACCCGGATGCGGGACTGGCTGTCGTGGAACTTCGCGATGAGGTCGTCGAAGTACCCGATCACCTCGGGCTTCGACACGTAGAAGGTGATCGTCTCCGGCCGGTTGCCCGCTGAGCCCGTCGGGGCGCATCCCGCGAGCGCCAGGCCGGCCCCGATGCCGCCGGCTCCGAGGAGGAACGCTCGGCGGCTGACCGCCGCTGCGCTCCGCGCCGGGTTCGGTGTGGCGTGTGGTCGCACGTCGTCTCCGTCCGTCCGGACCCGGCGTCCCTGCCGTTCCGGACCGCGGAGCGGCTCCCGTGCCGCCCGCTCGACTAAATCTAGCGACAAAATCTAATTCCGCAAGGAACTGCTTCCGCGGTAGTGTGCGCTCATGCCGCCGCACCGTGGGACGAGCGCAGAGACGCTGCTCGAGTACGCGTTCGCGGTGCGCGCGTTCACGGCGACGGAAGCGATCGACGCCACCGGTCTGACGCGTTCGACCGTCCTCGGCGCCTGCGAGGAGCTCGTCCGCATCGGCTGGCTGCACGAACTCGACGACGCCCGGGCCGCGGGGGAGTACCGCCTCGGCCGACCCGCGCGTCGCTACGAACTCGATGCCGCGGCCGGTGTCGTCGTCGGGGTCGACGCCGGCCAGCACCGCGTCACGGCGTTCGTCGCGGACCTCCGCGGCACCCCGCTCGGCCGTGCGGAGGGAACGCCCGGAGGATCCGGCCTCGACGTCCGCGAGCGTCTCCGCGTCGTGGCGGAGACGGTCGCCGCAGCGCTCGCCGACGCCGGCGTCGCACCCGATCGCGTCCTGGGGTCGGTCGTCGGCATCCCCGCACCGGTCGACGCCGGCGGGTCGTCGCCCGGCGACGGCGGCTTCTGGGACCGCATGAACCCGGGCTTCGCCGACGTCGTGCCGGGCGAGCGGGTGGTCGTCGAGAACGACGCGAACCTCGCGGCGCTGGCCGAGCGGCCGTCCTCCGGGGACGCCTCGTTCGCCGCCCTGCTCTCCGGGGAGCGGTTCGGCAGCGGCCTGGTGGTCGACGGCGTACTCCTGCGGGGTGCCCACGGTGGGGCCGGCGAGATGCGGGTGCTCGACCTCGTCGAGGGGGTCGGGTCACCCGAGGGCATCGGCGCGGTCGCGCGGCAGGCAGTGCTGGCCGCGATCGAGGCCGGTGCGGTCACACCCGGATCACGGTTGACGGCCGACGCCGATGCCGCCGTCGTGTTCGCGGCCGCGCAGGACGGCGACCCCGTGGCGCTCGCGATCGTCGAGCGGCTCGGCGATCGACTCGCCCGGGTGTGCGTCGTGCTCGCGAGCCTGCTCGACATCGACCGCGTGGTCGTCGCCGGGGCCATCGCGCGGCCGGCCGTCGCGGTGATCGATCGGGCGCGGGCCCTGCTCGAGCGCTGGCACTTCGATCCGGTGCCGGAGATCGTCGCATCGTCCCTCGGCGCCGACGTCGTGGTCATCGGGGCGATCGCCCACGCGGTGGACGTGGTCCGCGCCGACCCGCTCGCCTTCCCGCTCGACCGGGTCCGCTGACGTCGTGGCCGAGCACTGCGCGGTGCTCGGCCACGACGCCGCGGGCCGTCACTCGGTGGTGGACACCCAGTCGATGAGGAGGTGGCCGGACGCGCCCCAGTTGCCGACCTGGAACATGTACCGGTGCGGCGTCGTCGGCACGTCGTGCGTCAGCGTCTGCAGGGCCTTCCCGTCGACGCTGTACGTGACGGACTTCCCCGGCACCCAGTCGACCGTGTAGGTGTGCCAGTCCCGCCAGGACACACCGGTGTCCACCTGCACGCGGTCGGCCTCGTTGCCGGGCGTCATCGAGTGCTGGAACGCGGACGGGCTCGACTCGAAGTTGCCCTCGGGGAAGTCGATCTCGCCGTCCGACCACGTCCCGGAGGTCGGCCACAGCATGAACGCCGCGCCGTTGCCGTCGCCGCCGGTCGCCTTGGCGCGCACGGAGAACGAGCCACCGACGTGGCTCCAGGCGTCGGCGGAGGTACCGAACGTGCCAGCGGTGCCGGCGCCCCCGAGTGCGACGTCCATCAGCCCGTCGTGCACGGAGACGGTGCGGCTCGGCTCGTAGATGCCCGAGGTCCCGTCGGGGTAGGGCTGCCACGACTGCGGGTACGCTCCCGCCACCGCGCCGACCCCCGCGGCGGTGTCGAAGTCCTCGACGAACGATGCGGCCGGGGGGCTCGCCGACGCGTCGGTGGCGGCTGCCGTCGTCGGGCTCGGCGCGGCGGCGTCCGTCGGGTCGGCGGTCGCCGTGGCGCTGGGGGCGGACGCGACGGGCGCGGACGACGCGGAGTCGGAGGGTTCGGGCACCTCGTCGTCCGGGGTGGACGGCGCCGTCGGTTCGCCGGAGGGTGCTTCGGTCGGCGGCGTGGTCGCGTCGGGGGCGGGTGCGGGCGAGGCTGCCGAGGGTAGGTGGTGCCGGTGTCCGCCCCACCACCACGTCTGGGCGGAGGCGGCGGTCGGGACCCCGATCACCAGGGCGCCGGCGGCCGCCACCGCGAGGATCGTGCGGCGGCGGGTGCGGGGCTTCGGACGTCGGTCGTGGGAGGCGTGCCGCGCTCGGGCGCGCGGGTGCTCGGAAGCAGGGATGTCGGGCTCCTCGTGGGGTGGGGCGCGGGGTCGGGACGGGACTCGACCGCGGGTGGGGCCGCGGGTGATGGTGACGAGTCCACGACCATGATGCATCATCTGTGCCCCGTTCGGGGGGTCTCCGCGCCATCCGGCACCCGGTCTCCCGAGCGTGAGCGTCAGTCCGCGCCGTCCGTCAGGCGGAGCAGGATGTCGGACAGTGCCTGGCGCTGGGGCTCGTCGAGGGGGGCGAAGAGCTCGTGCAGGACGGTCGCTGCGATGCGGTGTCCCTGCTCGAGCGCGGCCCGGCCCGCATCGGTGAGCATGTGCTCGATGCGACGCCCGCGGCCGGCGCTCCGGGTGATGAGGCCGCCGGCCACGAGGCGGTTCGCGAGCGTCCCGAACGCCTGGTCGCTCTGGAACGTGGCGACGGCGAGGTCGTGTCCCGAGGCGCCGGGCATGCGGTCGACGGCCCGGAGTGCGTCCCACTGCACGAGGGTGATGCCCGCGGGTCGGAGTGCCGCGTCCATCGCTCTGTGGTTCCGGTACTGCGCGCGTTTGATCCGCTGCCCGAGTACTTCCAGGTCGATCGTCATGGTGGTACCGTATCAATGTCCGTATATAAACATGCTTAGTCAGGAACGTCATGCACCCGGAACTGCCCGCAGACCTCCCCGTCGCCGTCCTCGGTGACCCGACCGCCCGGACCGCGCTGGTGCTCCACGGCGGCGGCGGCCCCCGTACGGTCGCGCCGATCACGACTCACCTCGGGGCGACGATGCACGCGCTCGCGCCGACCCATCCCGGCTGGGAGGGCACGCCCCGCCCCGGATCGATCGCGTCGGTGACGGACCTCGCGCAGGCGTACCTCACGCGTCTGGACGCCGACGGCGAGCGTGACGTCGTCCTGCTCGGCTCGTCAATCGGAGGGTGGATCGCCCTCGAGATGGCCGTGCGTGCCTCGGTGGACGATCGGTACGCCGGGCTGATCGGCGCCGTCGTGGTGATCGACGGCGTCGGGGTCGTGGTCGAGGGTGAACCGGTCGCCGACTTCTTCGCCCTCGATGCCCGCGGCCTCGCGGAGGTCGCCTGGCACGATCCCGACCGCGGCTACGTCGACCCGGGGACCCTCACCGACGAACAGCGAGCGGTGCAGCAGTCGAACGGACGGACGATGGCGGTCGTTGCCGGGCCCCGCATGAGCGATCCCACGCTGCTCGGGCGCCTCCGGGACGTCTCGGTCCCGACGCTCGTCGTGTGGGGCGCCAGCGACCGCGTGGTGACGCCGGCCTACGGGCAGGCGATCGCGACGGCGATCCCCGGCGCAAGGTTCGTCCAGATCGAGGCTGCCGGGCACCTCCCGCACCTGGAAGCGCCCGAGGCCACCTGGGCCGTGATCGACGACTTCCTCGATCGCGGCTGACCGGTCCGGCCGTCAGCCGCGGGCGATCGGGGTCAGCCGCTGCAGCTGCGTCACGTGACCGGGCTCGAGCTCGTCGAGCGATGCGACGCCGAGCAGCCGCATCGTCCGCTCGATCTGCTCCGACAGGATCTGGATCATCCGGTCCACACCGGCCTCGCCGCCCGCCATCAACCCGTACAGGTAGGCACGGCCGACCATCGTGAAGCGTGCGCCGAGGGCGACCGCGGCCACGATGTCCGCGCCGGACATGATCCCGGTGTCGAGGTGCACCTCGGTGTCGGCGCCCACTTCGCGCACCACGGTCGGCAGCAGGTGGAACGGCACCGGAGCGCGGTCGAGCTGCCTTCCGCCGTGGTTCGACAGCGTGATGCCGTCGACGCCCATGTCTGCCAGTCGCCGGGCGTCCGCCAGGGACTGCACGCCCTTGACGACGACCTTGCCCTGCCACTGCGACCGGATCCACTCCAGGTCCTCGTAGGTCACGGTGGGGTCGAACATGTGGTCCAGGAGTTCCCCGACGGTGCCCGACCAGCGGTCGAGCGAGGCGAATGCCAGCGGCTCCGTGGTGAGGAAGTCGAACCACCACCACGGCCGCGGAATGGCGTTCACGATGGTCTTCACGCCGAGCTGCGGCGGGATCGAGAACCCGTTCCGCTTGTCGCGCAGGCGTGCACCGGCGACCGGCACGTCGACCGTCACCAGCAGGGTGTCGAAGCCCGCCTTCTGCGCTCGCGAGACCAGCGCCATCGACTTCTCGCGGTCCTTCCACATGTAGAGCTGGAACCAGTTGCGCCCGTGCGGGTTGGCGTCGCGGACGTCCTCGATCGCCGTGGTGCCCATGGTCGACAGTGAGAACGGGATGCCGGCCCGACCGGCGGCGCGGGCCCCGGCGCGTTCGCCCTCGGTCTGCATCATCCGCGTGAAGCCCGTCGGTGCGATGCCGAACGGGTACGACACCGGCGCACCGAGCACGGACCGCGACGTGTCCACCGTCGACACGTCGCGGAGGATGGCCGGCGTGAACTCGATGTCCTCGAACGCCTGCCGCGCGCGGGCGAGGGAGATCTCGGCCTCGGCGGCGCCCTCGGTGTAGTCGAACGCGGCGCGGGGCGTGCGTCGGGCGGCGATGCGGCGCAGGTCCCAGATGGTCAGGGCGGACTCGAGTCGGCGCTTCCGTGCGTCCAGCGTCGGCTTCCGGAACTGCATGAGCGGCGCGAGGTCGTGGACCGTCGGCAGCTGCCGCTTGATGCGGGTCCGCGACGTCGAGGGAGCGCCGGGGGTTGCTGCCGGTGCGCCGGTCGCGGGGTCGACGCGGTGCTGGTCGTCGGTCGAGGTCATGCAGACATCCTATGTCTCTTGGAGAGAGTGGGCGAGGAATCCCCTCTGGCGTCGTGATGAACCGTCGTTCCCGTGCAGTTCTCGGACGTCTCCGTCGGAAGCGGCCACAGCGAACCCACGGCTTGCGCCCGTATGCCGCGCCATGCTCCGAGGACCCCGCAACAGCGGACGCCCGGCTGAACTCCGTCCCGGTGCGGCGCTCCGAGAGACTGACACGAACGTCCTCCGCTTCGGGCCGGGGAATCACGCGGCCCGGTAGGGGATCCGCCACCGGTTCTCATCTTCGGTGTCCGCGACGTGCACTACCCCAGTCCGTCAGGACGCATTTACCCGTGGTCGGAGCGCGGCCCGTCCAGCTCGTGGGCGTCGGTTTCCGTGTCGGCAGCCCGCTCGCTTTCGCGACGACGGCCCCGTCTCAGGCTCACCGTCAAACCGAAGGTGCCAAGCGCGCACCAGACGGCTATCACGGCGAAGTCCAGTGGGCTGCGCCTTCTCAGCGCGATTCCGAGCCAGACCAGAGCGACGAGGTATGCGACTGGCCACAGTGCGGCCGAGTTGTCCGAGATCCTCCACCAGAGACGTGTGGCAGGACCCGGTCCTCTCGCCGAGTTCAACTGCTCATCGGGCCGTTCGTCAGACAACTCAAGCTCATCTCATCGCATCGCGATCGGTGTTGTGGTCCCCGCTGATAGCCATCGAACCACGTGCCGGCAAACAGGTGGCTCGACGATCGTGGCCGAGCACGCCCATCGGCGGGGGTCCGCGGCATCGACGTGGACGTGTCCTACAACCGACCGGGCCTTGGCGACTCGGACGGCAGCAAGTGCGGTCAGGGCACGATCTTGCGCTGCAGACTCCGGAGAAGACGCAGCGCCTCAGCATCACGGATGCCTGTGGTCGTCTCCCAGTCGGTCCCGGAACCGATGACGTCGGAGACGAACACCAGTTCTGTCGCGAGCAACGTCCTGCGCCATTCCGCGAACGACATCGATCCGCCACCGCGCAGACACGCTTCGATGCGCTGGCTCTGGATGAAGAAGTCTTGGACGCTCGTGAAGCCGATGGCACGAGCCACGGGTTCCGTGAGACTCGCCGGTCCGCCCCACTCTCGAACACCCGCTCGCAGGACGTTCACCTCGTCATCGGTGATCCCGAAGTCGGCAGCGGTTGGCACGCGACCAGCGTTCCACACCAATCCCGAGGAGCATC
>NZ_JBQEPN010000002.1:353661-396192 GCF_052045775.1 Curtobacterium sp. 22159 | reverse complement strand
GACGAAGAGGAAGTGGTAGATGGTCGTCAGGCCGAACTGCCACCGGGACAGCACCAGGGTGCTGAGCAAGTCGTTCATGCGGTCGACCCTGGTGCCCTCACCGGTCGTGCACCAGGGACCTTCGTCCCGCGTGCATCACTCGCTCGGTTCACCGTCAGCGCGCCGCGGCGACTCCGATTCGGGCTGTCGCCGGGCGCGGTCACGCGCTTCCCGCTTGAGGCGTTCCCACTCGGCCTCGGGAACGCGGTGATGCTGGTCGTCTGTGTGCATGGAGTCCAATCTCGCCTGGGATCGTCGAAGCCCGCAGAGTCGAAGGTCCCGTCGTGTCCGCGGGACCTTCGACCCTGCGCGAGGGACCCAGCGGCGCCGAGGATCGAGTCGTCCGCGACCGGTCGGCCGCGGACGGGGAGCGAGGAAGACGCATGAGCGACATGACCACGACGATCACCAGGACGCCCACCGGATCGGAGGCAGGAGCGTTCCGGCGCGGTCCTGGCAGATCGGTGGACGACTCGGTGCTCGATCAGCTCCACACGTGGTGGCGGACGGCGAACTACCTGTCCGTGGGCCAGATCTACCTGCTCGACAACCCGCTGCTCCGTCGTCCGCTCACCCGCGAGGACGTCAAGCCGCGCTTGCTCGGGCACTGGGGCACAACGCCCGGGCTCAACTTCGTCTACGCCCACCTCAACCGCGTCATCCGTGAGCGTGACCTCGACACGGTGTACGTCACCGGACCTGGACACGGTGGACCCGGAATGGTCGCGAACGCGTACCTAGACGGCACCTACAGCGAGGTGTATCCGGGCATCCCGCAGACCGAGGACGGCGTCCGGAAGCTCTTCCGGCAGTTCTCGTTCCCGGGTGGGATCCCGTCCCACGCGGCTCCCGAGACCCCCGGCTCCATCCACGAGGGCGGTGAGCTCGGGTACGCGCTCTCACACGCGTACGGCGCCGCCTTCGACAATCCCGGGCTGCTCGTCGCCGCGGTCGTCGGGGACGGCGAGGCCGAGACCGGGCCGCTCGCCACGAGTTGGCACTCGAACAAGTTCGTCGACCCGCTCCACGACGGAGTCGTCCTGCCGATCCTGCACCTCAACGGGTACAAGATCGCGAACCCGACGGTGCTCGCCCGGATCCCCGAGGACGAGCTCCTCGCCCTGATGCGCGGCTACGGCCACACGCCGTACATCGTCTCCGGCGGCTTCGACGGCGAGGACCCCCGAGCCGTGCACGCTCGCATGGCCGAGACGCTCGACCGGGTCCTCGACCAGATCGCCGACATCAAGGAACAGGCCGCCGCGGGCACGCTCGACGGTCGACCGGCCTGGCCGATGATCATCCTCCGGACGCCGAAGGGATGGACGTGCCCGCCGGAGATCGACGGCAAGCCGGCCGAGGGCAACTGGCGCGCCCACCAGGTGCCGCTCGCGAACGCCCGCGACACCGAGGAGCACCTCCACGTGCTCGAGGGCTGGCTCCGCTCGTACCGCCCCGAGGAGCTGTTCGACGACGCGGGCGCCCCCGTGGCGCTGGCGACAGCGCTCGCACCCCGGGGGGACCGCCGCATGAGCGCGAACCCGGTGGCGAACGGCGGCCTGCTCAAGCGGGACCTCGTGCTCCCCGACTTTCGTGACCATGCGGTCGATGTGCCGACGCACGGTGGCTCGGTCAACGAGTCGACGCGGGTGCTCGGGGAGTGGTTGGCGGAGGTCGTCCGGCTGAACCCGGACAACTTCAGGATCTTCGGACCCGACGAGACCGCGTCGAACCGCCTCGGCGCGGTGCTCGAGGTCACCGACAAACAGTGGGACGGGGAGTACCTCCCGTCGGACGAACACCTCGCACGCGCCGGGCGCGTCATGGAGATGCTCAGCGAGCACCAGTGCCAGGGCTGGCTCGAGGGGTACCTGCTCACCGGCCGGCACGGGCTGTTCACGAGCTACGAGGCGTTCATCCACATCGTGGACTCGATGCTCAACCAGCACGCCAAGTGGCTGAAAGTGAGCAAGACGATTCCCTGGCGACGACCGATCGCTTCCCTCAACTACCTGCTCTCGTCGCACGTCTGGCGGCAGGACCACAACGGGCTCTCCCACCAGGACCCTGGCTTCATCGACCACGTCGTCAACAAGAAGCCGGACGTCGTCCGCGTGTACCTGCCCTTCGACGCGAACACGCTGCTGTCGACCTACGACCACTGCCTGCGTTCCGTCGACTACGTCAACGTCGTCGTGGCGGGCAAGCAACCGACGTTCAACTGGTTGTCGATGGACGAGGCGATCGCGCACATGACGCGCGGCCTCGGGATCTTCGAGTGGGCGGGCAACGAGGCCCCCGGCGAGGAACCCGACGTGGTGCTCGCCTGCGCCGGTGAAGTGCCGACGCTCGAGACGCTCGCGGCCGTGTCGATCCTGCAGGACGAGATGCCGGACCTGCGCGTCCGCGTCGTCAACGTCGTGGACCTCATGCGACTCGTCTCGGAAGGGGAACACCCGCACGGTCTGTCCGACGCGGAGTACGACGCAGTGTTCACCACCGACAAGCCCGTCGTCTTCGCCTACCACGGGTACCCGTGGCTCATCCATCGGCTGACGTACGGCCGCCACGGCCACGCGAACCTGCACGTGCGCGGCTACAAGGAGGAGGGCACCACCACGACGCCCTTCGACATGGTCATGCTCAACGACATGGACCGGTTCCACCTCGTGATCGACGTCCTCGATCACGTGCCGGGGCTCGGGTCCCGCTACGCAGGACTCCGTCAGCGGATGCAGGACGCCCGGGTCGCAGCGCGCGCGTACACGCGGGCCCACGGCGAGGACGCGCCGGAGGTCGCCGACTGGACGTGGAGCGAGATCTCGGCCGCGGCACACCCGGCCGCGGTGCGTGCCGCCAACGTCGGTGTCGGCGCGGCCGGCTCCACGACGTCGGCGGCGGCCGCCACCGGCGGCGACAACGAATGACCACCCTTACCCGACACGAGGACAGGAACACCATGAAAGCAGCTCGCTACCACGACCGCGGCGACATCCGGATCGAGGAGATCCCGGCGCCCGAGGTGGCCCCCGGGACGGTCCTCATCGACGTCGCCTGGTGCGGCATCTGCGGCACCGACCTGCACGAGTACCTCGACGGACCGATCTTCGTGCCGCCGGCGGGGCACCCGCATCCGATCTCGGGCGAGGCGGCCCCCGTGACGCTCGGGCACGAGATGTCGGGCACGGTCGCGGCGCTCGGCGACGGCGTGACCGACCTGCGCATCGGCGAGCACGTCGTCGTCGAGCCGTACATCATCCGCGACGACGTGCCCGCCGACCCGGGCACCGAGTACCAGCTGTCGCCGGACATGAACTTCATCGGTCTCGCCGGCCGCGGGGGCGGCCTCGCCGAGCGGATCGCGGTCCAGCGGCGATGGGTCCACCCGGTGGGCGACCTGCCGCTCGACCAAGCTGCACTCATCGAACCCCTCTCGGTGGGCCACCACGCATTCGTCCGCAGCGGGGCCCGCACCGGCGACGTCGCCCTCGTGGGTGGCGGCGGACCGATCGGACTGCTCGCGGCGGCGATCTGCAAGGCCGAAGGGCTCACGGTCGTCCTCAGCGAGGTCAGTGCCGCGCGGAAGGGCATGGCGAGCCGGACCGGGGTCGCGGACCACGTGCTCGACCCCACCGAGGTCGACGTCCCCGAGCAGGTCCGTGCGCTCACCGGTGGACGCGGCGCCGACGTCGCCTTCGAGTGCGCGGGCGTCGACGTGGTCCTCGACACCCTGCTGAGCGCGGTCCGCCCTGGGGCGGTCATCGTGAACGTGTCGATCTGGGGCCACCGCCCCGTGGTCGACCTCGAGAAGCTCGTCGTCAAGGAGATCGACCTGCGCGGCACGATCGCCTACGCGAACGACCACGCCGCGACCATCGAACTCGTCCGGTCCGGGGCGCTCGACCTCGCGCCGTTCATCACCGGTCGCATCGCACTCGATGACCTCGTCGAGCAGGGCTTCGAGCAGCTCATCCACCACAACGAGGACCACGTCAAGATCCTCGTGCACCCCTGACACCGATCAGGACACGAGGAGGGGTCCGCCGGTCACGGACCGGCGGGCCCCTCCTCTTCGCCTTCTCGCGGAGCAGCGAGGCGGGCCCCCGAGCAGCGGTGCCGTCGCGAGTGTCCACCGCTCGAGGCTGATCACGTTCCTCGACGGGCCGAGCACGCGGCTCACCGTGTTGCTGTCCCGTTGTCCGCTCCGTTGCCAGTCCTGCCACATCCCGGACACCCTGCGCGTGCGCGACGACACCACCACACCCTCGCAGGGTGTGCTCGCAGTGACCAGGCGCTACCGGATCGTGTTCGCGATCGTCGCACGCTGGCCGATCGTCACACGCTGGCCGAACAACGAACGCGTCGAGGTCCTGCCGATCGCGGGGGGACCTTCGGCCCTGCTCCAGCCGTCGGTTCCGGAGAAACATGGACGTCAGCGGGGAAGAAGGAACCCCGACGAAGTCCGAAGGGACATGCGCACCATGACCACCACGACGCACCGCATCCACCACACCCCACGGGCGACCACGACCAACCGCCGCGAGCCTGCTCGCGCGGAACGCACCCTCGTGACCACGTCGGCCGGGCGACGCGCGCTCGGCATGCTGCGCCTGGCCACGGGGTTCATCTTCCTCTGGGCATTCCTCGACAAGACCTTCGGCCTCGGGTTCTCCACGCCGTCGGCGGGGGCGTGGATCAACGGCGGGAAACCGAGCCAGGGCTTCCTCATGAGCGACGCCGTCAGCGGACCCCTCAAGGGCTTCTTCGCATCCATCGCGAGCCCGACGACGGACGTCCTGTTCATGGCGGGCATGCTCGGGATCGGCGTCGCGGTGATGGCAGGTGTCGGGCTGCGCGTCAGCGCGGTCGTCGGGACCGTCCTCATGCTGCTGATGTACCTCGCCGAGTGGCCCTTCGCGGCGAACGCAGCATCGACGAACCCGCTCGTCGACTACCACATCGTCTACGCGCTCGCGCTGATCGTGGTCGCCGTCCTCTCGGCCGGGGACACGTGGGGACTCGGTGCCTGGTGGAAGCGGCTCCCGGTCGTCCGCAAGGCGCCGTGGCTCATCTGAGCTGAACGGCCCGACGCGACAGAGCCCGAGGACGGATGGACCGTCCTCGGGCTCTGCCGCGTCACCGTGCGTCGGGCCTGCGCATCCCGTGGTCCGCGCCGTACAGCGCAGCCTGCGTGCGGCGCTCGAGGCCGAGCTTCGCGAGCAGCCCGGACACGTAGTTCTTCACGGTCTTCTCCGCCAGTTCGAGCCGCTCACCGATCTGGCGGTTGGTCAGCCCGACGGCGATGAGTTCCAGCACCTGACGTTCCCGGAGCGTCAGGTCCGGCATGTCGTCCTCCGGTCGCCTGGTGATCCGTTCGACCGCCTGCGCCACCGGGACGGTTGGGAGGAGACGCCGACCGGCCGCGACCTGCCGGATGTCCTCGACGAGGGTCTGCCCGCGGATGTCCTTCACGACGTAGCCTGCCGCGCCGGCGAGCAGAGCGGCCTGCATCGCCGACTCGTCGTCGTAGGCGGTCAGCATCAGGCACGCGATCGCCGGGTGCGCGGACCGCACCGATCGGCACGCGTCGACGCCGCTGCCGTCCGGGAGGCGGACGTCGAGGACGACGACGTCGGGCCGGGTCGCGGCCACCCGCCCCGGAGTGTCCCGCACGGTGCCGGCTTCGCCGACGACCTGCAGGTCGGGTTGCGCGTCGATGAGGTCGGCGACGCCGCGTCGCACGATCTCGTGGTCATCCACGAGGAACACCCTGATCATCGTGGTTCCTTCCGTTCGGTCCGCCCGAGGGGTGCGGCCCAGATGACGATGGTCCCGCCGTCGACCCCGGGGCCGAGCTCGTAGCGTCCGCCGCGCATCGTCGCGCGCGCGGCCAAGTTGGCGGTACCGCTGCGACGTTCGCTCGACCCGGGACCAGGGCCGTCGTCCTCGACGACCACCTGTACGGCGTCGTCGGTGACGGCGACCTCGACGCGGCACTCAGCGCCGGGGGCGTGTCGCGCGACGTTGGCGACGGACTCCCGGACGGCGGCGACGACGTCGTGAGCGAGCGCCCCCGTGACGTCGATGTCGACCGGTCCGGTGAAGGTGATGCGAGGCGGACGGGAGAGCGCTGGCCGGAGCTCCGCGAGGACGTCGAGCAGCCTGTCCCGGGTGCTCCGTGCGGTCGGGCGGTCGGAGCTGCCGAGCGCGAAGACCGCCGTGCGGACCTCAGCGATCGCCGCGTCGATGGCGCTGACCTGTTCCTCGAGGTGGTCGCGCAGGTCCTCCGGGACGCGCTGGGCGGTCGCCTGCAGTGCCAGACCGGAGCCGAACAGCCGTTGGATGACGTGGTCGTGCAGGTCCCTGGCGATCCTGCTGCGGTCCTCCGCGAGTTCCAAGCGTCGGCGGTCTCGACGGCCGCGCGCCACTGCGAGTGCGACGCTGGTCTGCCGGCCGAACTCGTCCGCCATGCCCAGCTCAGCGTCGGCGAACACCGGCCCGCCCGGCGCACGGGCGACGACGAGCGCGCCGAGTGCGTCGCCGGCCACCCGGAGCGGGATCGCGATCGTCGGCCCGAGCGGGGGCGTCCACTCGCATCCGGCGAACGCGGTTCCGGTCGTGTCCGCGACGACCCGGCCCGTGTCGATGGCACGCCCGGCGAGTGATCCCGCGGCGGGGTACCGGCGGTCGCGGAGCGGCTCAGCGCCCGGACCGACCGCGATGGCCACCTGCAGGTCCTCGGCGTCGGCGTTGGGCAGGACGACGCTGACCAGGTGCGCGTCGACGAACGCGAGGACGCGATCAGCGATGATCGTGAGCACGTCCTCGATGGACTCGTCGGCCACGAGCGCCGAACTGACGTCGGCGGTCGCGGTCGCCCACCGCTCGCGCAGCCGGCTCTCCTCGAACAGGCGCGCGTTGTCGATGGCCACGCCTGCGGTGGCACCGAGCGCCTCGACGAGCTCTTGGTCCTCGTGGGTGAAGTGCCCGCGTCGCGGGTTCGTCAGGTAGAGGTTCCCGTAGACCTTGTCGCGCACCCGCAGCGGGACCCCGAGGAACCCCTCCATCGGCGGGTGACCCTCTGGGAACCCAGCGGAGCGCGGGTCCTCACCGAGGTGCTCCAAGCGGATGGGACGCGCGTCCTGCACGACGGCGCCGAGGACACCGTTGCCTCGCGGGAGGTGTCCGATACGCCCGACGTGCTCCTCGTCCATCCCGACGTGGATGAACCGTTCGAGTTCCTTGCCGTCCGGTGCGATCACGCCGAGCGCGCCGTACTCCGCGTCGACGAGTTCCACGGCCGCGGCCACGACCGCGTGCAACGTGTCCTCGAGGGCCAGGTGCTCGACGATCCGGCGGTTCGCGGCGAGCAGGTTCCGCAGTCGGCCCTGCGTGCGGAGGACCGCTTGCGCACGGTCGACGAGCTCGTCGATCGTGCGCTCGAGCGCGGAACGCGGAGCGTCCGGGAAGGCGAGCGGTTCGGCCATGAGGTCCCTTCGGGTGTGGACCTTCCGATCCTAGGACGGCATGTCGAATCGGACCCATGTTCCCGGACCGTTGAGCGAGCGCTTGGCCGGACCGGGGCGCCCGATCCGCTTCGGGTCCGGATCAGGCGCCCTGCGATGAGCAACCTAGAGGAGCTCTGGGGTCAGTGGTAGGACCAAGGTCCCGTGACCTCGGCCGACGCAGGAGGTCCGGCGAACTCAACGCTCGCGGAGCGCTCGGCGCCGCTGCGGCACCACTGCCACGGGCGTGCGTCCCTGCGTGATGAGGCCGTGCGCGGTGGAGCCGGTGAACACGCCGCCGATGGTCGTCCGGTGCCGGCGGCCGACGACGATCAGCGAGGCGGACGGTGCGTGCGCGAGGAGCCGTGCGACGGGGTCTCCTTCCTCGAGCAAGGGGCGGTGACGTAAGCCGGGGTACCGCAGGTGCAGGAGCCGCTCACTGTCCGCGAGGACCGAACGGTTGTGGTCCTCGTACAGCTGCGGATCCTCGAGCACGCTCAACGCACCCGTCGCCGTGGCAACCGGGAGCTTCCACGCCCGGAGCGCGCTGAGACGTCGGCGGCTCCGGAGTGCCTCGTCGGCGGCGAACCGCAGCGCTGCGTCCCCGGTCGTAGCGTCGACCCCGAGGAGGACGTCGCCGTCCACCGGTTCCCAGTCCTCGGGGACGACCACGACCGGGAGGTCGGCGACCGTCGGCACGCGTTCCGGCATCCAACCGTCGAGAGCCGTTCGTAGGCGGTGTTGGCGGCGGTTGCCGATCACGAGGAGGTCCGCGTCGGCGGCGGCCTCGATCAACGTACGGTCGGGCGCGCCGAACCGAACCAGGGTCTCGACCTCCACGTGACTCCGGTCAGGGAGCCGCGCCGCTGCTGCTTCCACCATTGCCCGATCGGCGCGGGGACTCGTCGTCCATCCGTTCGTCACGGTGACGACGTCGACACGGCTGCCGGACGGAAGATCCCGTTCCATCACCCAGTCGATCGCGCGCAGACTCGCCTCGTGCTCGTCGATGCCGACCACGACGTGCTGCGGCACGAGAGCCGCCGCGTCGTGCATGTCAGTGCACCTCCGCCGGCGCGGGTACGGCTGGGGCCGTTGCCGGCACCGCGGCGGCTGGCTGGGGGACGATGCAGACCGGCGCATGGGAGCGGTGCATCAGCGCTTCACCGACCGACCCTCCGAGGAACGCCCCGATGGCGGTGCGGTGCCGTCGCCCGGTGACGATGAGCGAAGCATCCGCCCCGGCTTCCTCCAGGAGGGCGGTCGCCGTCTGGCCGTGTCGACGGACCGCGTGGACGACGAGGTCCGGGTGACGGTCCGCCACGGCACGGCTCGCGGCCTGGAGCTCGAGCGTGCTCTCGTGCTCCCACAGCTCCCGGTCGTCCGCGAGGTAGATGTTCGCGTACGGGGAGATCGTCAGCGGGATGTCCCAGGCCCGGACGAGGACGAGTTCGCTGCCACGGACGGCGGCCTGGTCCGCGGCGAACGCGAGCGCGGCTGAGGCGGTCCGACCGTCGACGCCGACCACGACCGGGCCCGCACCGTGGTGCCAGTGCTCGGGGACGGCGACGACAGGCACGGTGGTGCGGGCCACGACACGTTCGGCGATCCGTCCGCCGAGCGTCGCGAGCACGACGTGCGCCTGACGGGCCCCGAGCACGAGAACGTCGGTGTCCACGGAGTCCAGGAGCAGCCGTTCGACGGTCGGCCCTTCGGGGACGGACTGCTCGACCACCAGTCCCGGATGGTTCCGGCGCAGCCTGTTCTCCGCCTGATCGAGTCGCTGCTCGGTGTGGACGACCGTCTCGGAGTACAGCTCGCTGACGGTGAGGAGCCGGACGCGGTCTCCTGGGCGGAGGTTCTCGTCGATCCAGTCGACGGTCCGCGAGCCGGCGTCGGTGTCGTCGACGGCGACGGTGTACCTGGTCATGGTTGCTCCTCAGCAGGTTCTTCCGGTCCTTTGCCCGGCAGGTGACCGAGGTGGTCACCTGCGAGGACGGTAGGTCGGCCAGGAGGAGCTGAGGAGGGTCGAACGTCCCACCGGCCGCGCTGGTGCGGTGCCTCGGCGGTCGACGCTCGACCCGACGGTCGCCGTCCGCAGCGTGCGTCGGGAACTCCCTGACCTGCGGATGCGCGCCGGGGAGGCCCACGCCAGCGTCCGCCCCGCCGACGGGTCAGGCGGTGAGTCACGCTCTTCGGGAGACCGCCGGGCTCGGCCTCGGTCTGCACCATGATCGGCGGGACGGCGCTGATCAGGACGGCACGGGCGACGCGCTCCGATGTGGATGGCGTCGTGCGGGTCGAGGTGCTCGGTGAACGCCGCGAGGTCGGGGGCGTCGTGGTCCATGTCGTGATCGTCGGAGGTCTGCGTGGACCGGCCGTGGCTGAAGACGATGGGCTGACCGGTTCCCCAGCCCTCGTCCCCGCCGCGATCGGTGCGCGAACACGAGCGCCGCGGCGTGCACATCGGGTCCCAGATGCCGCGGTCGCGGATCGATCGGCGTCCCGCGGCGGCGACTGGTTGTCTGGGCGCATGACCGAACCTGCCCCGTCGGTGACGCCGCACAGCGGCGAGCCGCACACCGGTGACCTCGCCGGCCGCCTCAACTGGCTCCGGGCCGGGGTCCTGGGAGCGAACGACGGGATCGTCTCGACCGCCTCGATCGTCGTCGGTGTCGCCGGTGCCTCCACGTCCGTCGCGGCCATCGCCACGGCTGGCGTCGCGGCGCTCGTCGGCGGCGCCGTGTCGATGGCCCTCGGCGAGTACGTCTCCGTCAGCAGTCAGCGCGACAGCCAGCGGGCCGTCATCGAGCAGGAGCGCCGCGAGCTCGCCGAGGACCCGGCCGCCGAGCTCGAGGAACTCACGCAGCTCTGGCAGGCCCGGGGTCTGCGCCGTTCGACGGCCGAGCTGGTGGCCGCCGAGCTGACGGAACGGGACGTGCTCGGCGCGCACCTCTCGGCGGAGCTCGGGATCGACGAGGACGACGTGGTGAGCCCCTGGCACGCGGCCTTCGCGTCGGCGGCCGCGTTCTCGATCGGCGCGGTGCTGCCGTTGCTGGCCGTCCTGCTGCCGCCCGATGCGGCGCGGGTGCCGGTGACGTTCGTGGTGGTGCTCCTCGCGCTCGCCCTGACCGGGGCGGTCGGGGCACGCATCGGTGGCGGATCGAAGCGCCGCGCCACCGTGCGGGTCGTCGTCGGCGGTGCGCTCGCCCTCGCGGCGACCTTCGCGATCGGCTCCGCCCTGGGAGCGAGCGGGGTCGCCTGACGACGCTCCCGCACGACGTCCCCGGGCGGCACCCGGATCGTCAGCCGGGCCAGCGCTCCAGCGTCCAGGACCCGTCCGCGCGGCGTTCGTACGCCAGACGGTTGCTCGGCGCGTCGGTCGCCCCCTGCCAGAACAGCACCCGCACGGGGTCGATCGCGAACCCGACCCAGGTCTCCGGCGCGTCGAGTGCGCCCTCGCCGTGGTCCCGCTCGAAGGCCGCCCACCGGGCCCGCCGCTCGCCGTCGGGGAGCGCGGCGAGCTGGTGGTCGTTGACCCAGGCGAGTACCTGGAGGTAGCGGGTCCTCGCGGCGTAGGCGACCCATGCCTCCTCGGCCGTGACGACGCCGACGTCACCCGTCAACACCAGCTGTCGGCCCGCCTCGGGCCAGACGACCGTCGCCGTCGCGCGCGGCACGGCCGCGAGCTCGGCGGCCTTCCTGCTGCGTGCGTCGGTGTGGAAGTGCACGCGGCGTCCGTCGTACGCGGAGACGAGCACGGTCCGCGCCGACGGGTAGCCGTCGAGCCCGATCGTCGAGAGCGTCATCGTCGTGGTCGCGACATCCCGAGGCGCGAGCCACGACCCGACGAGCGCGAGCGGGTCCTCGGGCGCCGCGTCGCTCACCGCCGGACCGCGGGGTCGAACCGGGCGATCTCGTGCAGGGACGCGACGGCCTCGTCGAGCGAGACTTCCCACAGGGCCTGCCCGTAGGCCGCGGTCGCCCGGCTGGCGTCGCCGACGACCCCGGGGGTGCCGAAGTCGTTCGACAGCCACCCGAAGCTCACCGGTCCGCCGTTGAACCGGATCCGCTCGAACTCCGCGAGGTGGTCCGGCACCCAGCGCTCCGCCTTCGTCATGTCGACCAGGTCGGGACGCAGGTGCAGGATCATCGACGTCTCGGCGGCACCGCCGTGGATGCCGAGCCCGCGTTCGTCGGCGTCCTCGCCCGCTGGCCCGGGCGTGCGGGCGAGCGTCGGCATGAGGAACGTCTTCAGGCCGTACCGCTTCCGGATCTCGCGGAGGGCCACCTGGAGCAGCGCGACGTTCCCGCCGTGGCCGTTCGCGAACACGAGGGTCCCCGCGCCGGTGAGGGCGACGGCCCGGCCGATCTGCACGACGGTGTCGAACATCGTGCCCTCGTCGAGCCAGACGGTACCCGGCGCCCAGCTGTGCTCGTCGGACTTCGTGAACGCCAGGGTCGGCAGCTGCCAGACGTCGAGGCCCTCGGCGGCGGCACGCTCCACGGCAGCGGTACCGATCCGGTCGGCGAGG
Source organism: Curtobacterium sp. 22159 (assembly GCF_052045775.1). Classification (NCBI taxonomy): domain Bacteria; kingdom Bacillati; phylum Actinomycetota; class Actinomycetes; order Micrococcales; family Microbacteriaceae; genus Curtobacterium; species Curtobacterium sp. 22159. The sequence goes on along the minus strand of NZ_JBQEPN010000002.1, from coordinate 384,113 downwards.
AGGAAGTCGGTGATGAGCGGCAGGTGCGGGCCGTGGTGCTCGACCGCTCCCGTGGGCTGGACGACGATCGTGTCCGACGTCACACGGGCGGCGACCTCGGGGCCGGAGAGCTCGGAGAGCAGCCGCCCGCTCACTTGCCGAACCCCGGGACGGCCGGCTGCGCGGAGGCGGTGGAACCGCCGGTGACGACCAGCGAGGGGTCGATGATGTGGCCGGGGTTGAGGAGGCCGTCCGGGTCGGTCCGCTGCTTCAACGCGACGAGTTCCTCGACACCGTGGTCGACGTAGTACTGGTGGGGGCTGTGCACCCGGACGCCGAGCCCGCGGAGGGTCGGGTACCCGGCGTACACGTCCTCGGCGCCCGTGTACGGCGCGGTCAGCATGCCGATCGGCCCGACGTGCGCGGCCTCGATGTGGAGCATGCCGCCGGGGTAGACGGCCTCGACCTCGGCGATCCGGTCGATGAGCGCCTCGCCGCCGACCTCGACGTGGAAGTACTCGGTGTCGGGGGTGTTCCGCTTCAGCCACCAGATCGGGTGGTTGTAGGAGAGCATCGACACGCGGGTGGTCTGCTGCAGTCCCTCGCGGACGTCCTCGACGGTGCCGCCGGCCGACGCGATGAGCGCGCGGGCGTCGTCGAGCGTCACGGCGTCGATGATCCCCCGGAGGCTGGCCCGCCCCGCGACGAACGCGGGGTCCTTCGGCAGCGTGGCCGTGATCTCCGCGCGGTCGGCGCTCACGAGACGGGGCGCCGGTTCCAGGCCGCGGAGGGTCCGGACGGCGGTCAGCGCGTGCTCGAACGTCGGGAACGACGCGTACACGGCGCGCCAGTCCTGCAGGGGTTCCAGTCGCACGGTCGCCCGCGCGATGACGCCCGCCGTGCCGTAGGTGTGGACGAACGTCTGCGCGTCCTCGCCCTCGACGTGCACGAGGCCCGGTTCGCCGGGCAGGGCGATGTCGAGCGCGGTGACGAAGCCCTCCCAGTTCGACCCGTGCGAGATCGAGCCGGTGCCGCCGGAGCCGCCGGACAGGAATCCGCCGATGGTGGACTGCGCGGTCGACGGGTACATCCAGAGTTGCTGGTTCTGCGCGGCGGCCGCCTGCTCGAGGGCGACCATGGTGGCGCCGGCCTCGGCGGTCACCCAGCCGTCGCCGACCTCGACGACCGCGCGGGCGCGGCTCGTGTCGAGCACGAGGCCGCCGTCGAGCGGGATGCCCTGCCCGTAGTTGCCGGTGCCCTTGCCGCGGGTGGTCACGGGCACGCCGTGCCGGACGGCCGCCTGCAGCGTCGCCGCGATCTCGTCGGCGTCCGCCGGGGAGGCCACCAGGTCGGCGAGGCCGAGGGGCAGCTGCTCGGAGAGGATCGGGCTCATGGTCGCCTCGTCGACGGAGGCGCGCTCACGGGTCTTCTGGTCGGTGCTGACTCCGCGCTCGCCGAGCAGGGCGACGAGGTCGGTCCGCAGCGCCTCGAGGGCGGCGGGGGTGGCGGGCATGGGGACTCCTGGATGAGGGGGAGGGACGCTGGGGGAGACGGGCCGGGAGGCGCGGTGCCGGTCGTGCACCGCGCCTCCCGTCCGTGGGGTGGTCGGCTCGGCCGACCGGGGATCAGTTGCCGAGACCGATGGACTTGTCGAGGAACTCGTTCGTGTACAGGTCCGAGGTCGTCAGGCCGCTCTTGACGTCGCCGGAGCCCGCGAACACCGGGGTCGCCTTCTTCACGAAGTCCGACATCCGCTGCTCGTCCATCGAGCCGATGAAGCCGTCGGTGTCCTTCGCGATTCCGAGCTTCACCATCTGGGCCGCGGCGAACGCGCCGACCTTCGAGTCGTAGGTCCAGCCGTTGTTGTACTGCTGCACCAGCTTCGTGATGAGGTCGTTCGTCGCGCCCGGCGACTTGAGGTAGTCGACGTCCGCCTGCTGCATGACGGGGACGAGCTTCTTCAGGCAGGGGCTGAGCTTCTGGAGGTCACCGGACCGGACGCTCATCGCCTCGGGGTACGGGTTCCACCCCGTGCTGGAGATGAGCGAGTAGTCGACCTTCTTGCCCCAGGCCGCGACCTGGTTCTGGTAGATGTACGGCTCGGCGGTGGCGAAGCCCTGCTGCGCGTCCTTGCCGCCGGCGGCGACGAACTTCGACGGGGTGCCGTCGTAGCTGCCGTCGAGGACGCTCTTCGGCAGGACGCCGGACTGCTGCAGGTAGGTCATGTACGAGGCGCCGTTGAAGTAGCGGACGACCCCGCCGTCCTTCTCGAGCGCCTTGCCGAGGCCCTTGATGCTGTCGACCTTCGGGTACGTCTTCGGGTCCCACATCAGGACCATCGGTGACGTGTCGTTCTCGGCGAACACCGCCGTGGTGGGCAGGTTGCCGGAGAACTGGACGGCCTCGTCGGTCGAGACGTAGCCGAGCGTGATCGACTTGTCCTGGTACATCTGCGAGGAGACCTTCGAGTAGCCGATGGCCGGGCCGCCGGCGCGGATCTCCAGCTTCACGCCGGTGCTCTTGCCGTTCGCGTAGAGGTCGCCGGTGACGGACTTGTCGGACGCGTCGATCGAGGGGTTCGGTCCGAGCATCTCGTAGAGGTGGCCGTGCTCGCCCTCCGGGTTCCAGTCGGTCTGCACGACCACGGTGGACGGGCAGACGCCGGACAGGTCGACCGCCGGGCCGCTGGCGGCCTTGGTGCTCGCGGCGCTCGTGGAGGTGCCGGCGGACGAACCGGCGGCGCACCCGGTGAGGGCGATCGCGGTCGCGGCGACGGCTGCGGTCGCGATGCTGAGGCGGCGGGTGGTGGTGCGCATGGAGGCTCCGTTCGTGGTGCGGGTCTCGTGGTGCTGTCGGGTTGGGGAAGGGGACGGGACGGGTGGGAGGTGGTCAGCTGAACTCGTGCCAGCGGCCGACGGCCAGGCGGCCGAGCAGGCCGAAGACGAGGAACACGGCGACGCCGTAGAGCGAGGCGATGATGATGGTCGCGTAGAGCTCCGGGCCCATCAGCCGCGACGCGGTGACCTGGATGAGCACGCCCAGGCCGGCGTTGCCGCGCTGGAAGAACTGGTCGCCGACGATCGCGCCGATGACGCTCAGGCCGGCGGAGGTGCGGAGGCCGACGAAGATCGACGGAAGGGCCGCCGGGATCCGCAGCTTGAACAGCTGTGCCGCGCGGCTCGCCCGCTGCAGCTGGAAGAGTTCGCGCTGCCCCTTGTCGGCGGACTGCAGGCCGAACAGCGTGTTCGACACCATCGGGAAGAGCGCGATCATCACCGTGACGATCACGCGGCTCGTGAACTCGTACCCGAACAGCGCGCCGATGAGCGGCACGAGCGCGAGGATCGGCACGCACTGCAGGACGACCGCGTACGGGTAGAGCGAGTTCTCGAGCCACTTCGCCTGCGCCATGAGCATCGCCCACACGACGCCGATGACGATCGCGAACGCGAGACCGACGAGGGACACGACGGTCGTGCGGCCGAGCGCGGACCACAGGTCGCTGCCGAACGTCGAGGGCGAGCCGTCCGGCATCGTCGGCGCGACGATCGCCTTGAGCACGAGGTGCGGGTACGGGACGAGGAACGCGAGGTTGCGGACGTGGTCGTAGTAGGCGGCCGCGGCGTACCAGACGCCGACGAGCACGGCGAGGACGACGACGGGCTGCCACCACATCACCGTGCGGCGCGGACGGGAGCGCCGGACGGCGACGCGAGCGACCCGGGCCTCGGTGACCTCCTGCAGCGTGGCCATCAGCGGTGTCCTTCCCGGAGTGCGTGCGAGACCTCGCCGACGAGCTCGGCGAACTCGGGGGTGAATCGGATGTCGGGGTCGCGCGGCATCGGGAACGGCACGTCGAACCGCCCGACGACGCCGCCCGGACGCCCGGACATGACGATGACCTTCGTGGAGAGGTACACCGCCTCGGACACCGAGTGGGTGATGAAGAGCCCGGCGAACCGCTGCTGGACGAAGAGCCGGAGGAGTTCGTCGTTGAGGCGCTCGCGGGTGATCTCGTCGAGGGCGCCGAACGGTTCGTCGAAGAGGAACAGCTCCGGGTCGAGGGTGAGCGACCGGGCGAGCGAGACGCGCATCCGCATGCCGCCGGAGAGCTGCTTCGGCAGGTTCGTCTCGAACCCGTTCAGGCCGACCAGGTCGATGGCGCGCTTCGCCTTCTCGGCGCGCTCGGCCTTCGGGACGTGGCCGAGCTCGGCGAGGAGTTCGACGTTGCCCTGGACGGAACGCCAGGGCAGGAGCGTGGCGTCCTGGAAGACGTAGCCGATGCGGTCCGCGGCGACGCCGGCGGTGCCGTGCGAGGCCGTCTCGAGTCCGGACGCGATCCGGAGCAGGGTCGACTTGCCGCAGCCGGAGGGGCCGACGACGGAGACGAACTCGCCACGGTCGACGGTGAGGTCGACGCCCTGGAGCGCGACGGTGCCGTTCGGGAACGTCATCTCGACGTCCGCGAAGTCGAGCAGCGTGTCCGTCCTCGTGACGGGTGCTGGAGCGGTGGTGGTCACGGCTACCTCTTCTTCTGGCTTCTGGTCGGGGTGGGTGCTGGGTCGGTCGGGCGGGGCCCGGTCAGGAGACGAGCCCGGCGGGGAGCGGGGTGGCGGGGAGCGGGGCGGCCACGGTGCGGCGGACCTCGGTGACGGCGACGACGCGGCCGTTCGCGATCACCGTGCGTTCCGCGGGTGCGTTCGCGACCGCGTCGACGAGGCTCGTGGCCGCGACGGCGACGAGGTCGGCCCGGGCGCCGACGGCGACGCCGGCGACGGGCAGCCCCATGACGCTGCGGGCGCCGTCGGTGACGAGGGTCCACGCCTCGTCCGGGGTGAGGTGCCCCGCGCTCACCAGGAGTGACGCGGTCTCGAAGGCGTCCGAGCGGCCGACGGGATTGAACGGGTCCCGCACGTTGTCCGCTCCGGCCGCGACCCGGACGCCTGCGTCGATGAGGGCCCGGAGCGGTGCGATGCCGCGCGGGGTGGCGACCGGGTGCTGCCACCCCTGCAGGTACAGGTTCGTGATCGGCAGTGCGATGACGCCGAGGTCGGCGGCGACCAGGTCCGCGATGACCTCGTCCAGTCGCGCGGGCGACAGGGTGCCCAGCCGGACGCAGTGCCCTGCGGAGTACTGGCGGTCGCGGGGCCAGTCGCGGACGGTCCGGGCGTAGCGGTCCAGGGTCACCGGGCCGTCCAGGTTCTCGTCGGCGTGGAGGTCGACGCCCAGGCCGCGCCGTGCGGCGACGGCGAGGAGGCGGTCCACGTCGGCGTCCGGGTCGTCGGCCAGGTGGGGTGCACCCCCGACGAGGTCGACGCCCAGGTCGAGGACGGCCTCGACGTGCTCGTCGGGCACGTGCGGGCCGGCGAGGGCCACGAGCTCGATGTCGACGAGCCCGGCGAGCTCGCGGCGCACCTGCACGAGGGCCCGGGCTCCTCGGGTGGCCTCGTGGAGGGACGCCTCCCCGTGGCCGCTGAGCACGTCGACGTGGGACCGGACCGCGGTGGTGCCGGCGGCGAGCATCGCGAGGGCCTGCGTCCGGGCGCGGTCCGCGATGTCCTCCACCGTCATGGTGGTCGCGTGGTCGCGCCAGGCCTCGATCGCGGACCCGAGGTCGCCGAGGGGCGGCTGGATGCGGTCGAAGCTGAGCGCCTTGTCGAGGTGCGCGTGCGGTTCGGCCGGGGCGGTCAGGAGGAGGCGGCCGTCGAGGTCGAGGACGGCGTCGGCCGGAGCGGTGCGGGTCCGTGCCGGAGCGACGTCGGTGACCGTGCCGGCGCTGACGGAGACGTCGACCCGGCGCCCGTCGGGCAGGAGCGCGTCACGCAGGAGGGTGACCGGACGGGGCAGTTGCTGGTCCACGGGACCCCTCTCGATCGTGTGTGAGAATGTTGATCGCATCAACATCGCCGATGCTACGAGGGCCGTGTTTCCCCTCTGTTTCGCGGCGGTTGCCGTTCGTGACACCGCTCCGGCCGACGGCCCCGAGCGGTCCGAGACTCCAGGAGTCGTCATGCCCACAGACCTCGTCCAGACCGTCCCGCCGAACCCCCGTGTCGTCGACGACCAGGCCCGCCGCATCGGTGAGCACATCCGCGGACTCCGCCGGGCCAGGGGCCTGACCCTGGTGCAGCTCGCCGATCGGACCGGCCTGTCGCACCCGTTCCTCAGCCAGCTCGAACGCGGGCACTCGCGCGCCAGCATGGTGTCGCTGGAGAAGATCGCCCTGGCGCTCGAGACGAGCCAGGTCGAGCTGCTCGCCGCTGGCGACCCGCAACCGCGCGACCCCGACGACAGGCGTCCCGACGTCCTCCGGTCGGACGAGGGCGCGCGGGGACCGTTCTCGCAGGGCGAGGCGCGCCTGCTCGTCCACGGCGGCGCGCACGCGTTCGAGCCGCTCGAGTTCACCGGCTCGAACACCGACCCCGGAGCGTTCTACGAGCACCGCGAGGACGAGTTCCTCTACGTCCTCGGCGGCTCGGTCCGGCTCGACCTCGGCGCCGACGAGCCGCTGCTCCTCGGTGCCGGCGACTCCGCGTACTACCGAGGCGGTACCCCACACCGGTGGTGCAGTCCGGACGGGGGCCGCTTCCACCTCATCGTCGTCAAGGAGAGCCCGACGCGCGGGGGTGCGTCGTGAGCGGCGGCATCACGAACGGGCAGGCGGCCCGGTTCCCGGTGCGGGTCGCCGACCGACGGGTCGTGGCGCGGGACGTCGTGACCGTCGACCTCGCACCGGTGGGCACGGCGACGCTGCCCGGATGGGAGGCCGGGGCGCACATCGACGTCGAGGTCACCCCGGGCACCGAGCGGCAGTACTCGCTCGTCACGACGACGCCCGAGGGGCACTGGCGGGTCGCCGTGCTCCGGGAGCGAGACGGCCGCGGTGGTTCGGCGGCGGTCCACGACGGGTTCGCGGTCGACGACCTCGTCGTCGTCGGCGGCCCGCGGAACCACTTCGGGTTCGACCCGTCCCGGCCGGCGGTCTTCGTCGCGGGCGGCATCGGCATCACGCCGATCAGCGCCATGATCGCGGCCGCCGAGGCCGCCGGCACCCCGTGGGAGCTGCACTACGCCGGCCGGAGCCGCGCGGGCATGGCGTTCGCCGACGAGCTGCAGCGCGCCCACCCCGAGCGGGTCGTCGTCGCGGCCGCCGACGAGGGCCGCCGGGTCGACGTCGCGGCGCTGCTCGCGGATCCGCGGGGAGCGGTGGTCTACTGCTGCGGCCCACGGCGCCTCATGGACGCCGTCGAGGCTGCGGCAGCGCACTGGCCCGCGGGCAGCGTCCGTGTCGAGCGGTTCGAACCCGCCGAGGACGTCGACGCCCCGGGGGAGGCGTTCGAGGTCGAGCTCGCCGTGTCCGGGTCGACACTGACCGTCCCCGGGGACCGGTCGGTGCTCGAGGTCGCCGAGGACGCCGGCGTGTTCGTCCTGTCGTCGTGCCGCGAGGGGACCTGCGGGACGTGCGAGACGCCGGTGCTCGAGGGGACGGTCGACCACCGGGACACCGTGCTCAGCCCGGCGGAGCAGGCGGACGACCGCACGATGATGATCTGCGTGTCCCGCGCGGCCGCGGGCTGCCGGAGACTGGTGCTCGAGCTGTAGCGACGCCGACGAGCACGGCTGGCGAGCTGCACCGCGGCTCGCCAGCCGTGCCGTTCACGGTCGTTCGGTCCCGTCGAGCGACGCCCCGGTGAGCGCCGACAGCCGTTCCAACCCCGCCTCGCGGACGAGCTGCCGCGCGAGGGGCCGGGCACGCTCGACCGCCTCGACCACGTCGACCTTCGTCACCTCGGAGTCCTCGACGCTGAGGTCGCCGTCGACCCACACGTCCCGGACCTCCCGGCTACCCGCGACGAACACGACCGCCTGGTACGGGTCGTGCACGTTCGCGAGCGTCGGGCTCTCGCCGTCGAACACGACCAGGTCGGCACGCTTGCCGGGTTCGAGCGACCCGATCTCGTCGTCCATCCGGAGCGCCCGCGCGCCGCCGATCGTCGCCATCTCGAACGCCTCCCGAGCGCTCATCGCGGTGGCCTGCAGGTCCCGCACGCGGGCGAGGAGGGCCGCGGTCTTCACCGCCTGCAGGAAGTCCTGCGAGTCGTTCGACGCGGGCCCGTCGACCCCGATGCCGACCGGGATCCCGAGCGCCCGCATCTCTGCGACGGGTGCGATGCCGCTGGCGAGGATGCCGTTCGCGACGGGGTTGTGGGCGACGCCGACGCCGTTCGCCGCGTAGCGCTCCCGGTCGTCGCGGTCCACCCAGACGCTGTGTGCGGCGATGACCGGGACGGCGAACATGCCGGAGGCCTCGGCGTGCCCGACGACGGTCTTCCCGGTGCGCTGGCGTGCGGCCGTGACCTCCTCCCGGACCTCCTGGATGTGGATGTGGATGCCGTGCCCGCCGTCCACGGCGTAGCCGATGTGCTGCTCCCAGGCGTCGTCGGTGTACCGCCCGATCGAGGACATGCCGACGCGGAACGTGCTGTACCGGCTGGCGTCGGCGGCTTCGCGCAGGGCGTGGAACTCCTCGAGGATCGGCGCGGGACCGAAGCCGCGGTCCACGTCCCCCGACCCGAACGAGACGACGCCACGGAGGCCGAGTTCCTCGAGCGCCTGCACGACCCCGGGCGTCGCCGGCTCGCCGGGGATCGGGTCCGAGCAGAACATGTCGTTGGCCGTGGTCACCCCGCTGCGGAGCATCTGGATGCCCTGCAGCAGCGTGCCCGCGTACGCCTTGTCCCGGGTCATCACCGGGTTGACCCGCGAGATGAGCTCCTGCAGCCACTCCCACAGGGTGTACTGCGAGCCGATGCCGGTGATGAGCCCCTCGCTGAAGTGTCCGTGCGTGTTCACGAACCCGGGCGTCACCACGTCGTTCGCTCCGCCGCGGACCACGGCGTCGGGGTGGGCGGCCGCGAGCTCGGCGTACGGACCGACCGCGGCGACGCGGGCGCCGTCGAGGAGCACCGCGCCGTCTCGGATCGCCGCGGGGGTCGCGGCACTGGCGGGGGCGGCGGTGAGCACCCAGCCGCCGCGGATCAGGGTGAGGGTCATGCCGCGACCCTAGGAGCGCCGTGTCACGCGGGTGTTTCGGCCAGGTGTCCGGCCGACACGTGCCCGAAACGCGCCGCTGCTAGAACGTCGTCATGCTCACCGTCTCCGGCGCCGTCCGTGTCCTCGTCGATCCCCGGACCGAACGCGACGGCGACGTCGTGCTCGACGACGGCCGTCCCGAGCACAGCGTCCTCGACGCCTCCGGCGCCGTGGTCACCGCGGGGCTCGTCAACGCGCACCACCACCTCCTGCAGACCGCGTTCCGCACGCTCCCCGGGACCCGCGGCGTGCGCATGGCGGACTGGCTGCCGACCATGGCCGCGGCGTACGGCCGTGTCGGGCACGACCCGGAGCTGTACGGGCTCGCGGCCGCGGTCGGGGCGGCCGAGGGGCTGCTGTCCGGGGTCACCACGATCGCCGACCACCACCTCAACTGGCCCGCAGACGCGTCCGCCGACGACACCGTCGGCCTCGCTGCCGCCACCGCCGATGCCGTCCGCGGGCTCGGTGGACGGCTCGTGTTCGTCCGCGGCTCGGCTCGTGACGACGCGGACCGCGCGGGGGAGTCGGCCGAGGCGATCGTGCGCGGACTGCTCGGTCCGGGGGCGCCGGGCGGGGTCAGCCCGGACGGCCGGCTGCAGGTCGCGGTCGGTCCGGCCGGGGTGCACTCCGACCCGGAGGCGACGTTCCGGGTCCTCGGCGACGTCGCGGCACGGTACGGCCTCCGTCGTCGCACGCAGGCGAACGAGCAGGTCGACACGGCCATCGCCCTCGAGCGCTACGGTCGTCGGCCGGTCGACCTGCTCGAGGAGTGGGGCTGGCTCGCTCCCGACGTCACCCTCGCGCACCTCTGCGACGTCACCGACGACGAGATCGCACGGCTCGCGGCCGCCGGCGTCACCGCGACGCACGCGCCGGGGTGCGACGTCCCGATGGGCTGGGGGATCGCGCCCGTGGCCAGGCTCCTCGACGCCGGCGTGGCCGTCGGTCTCGGGACGAGCGGGGGCGGCAGCAACGACGCCGGTCACCTGCTCGCCGACGCGCGGCTGGCGATGCAGGTCTCGGCGCTGGTCGGTCCGCAGCTGCCCGCCCGCCAGGTGCTCGGCGCGGCGACGGAGGGCTCTGCGACCGGCCTCGGTCGCCCCGAGCTGGGGCACCTCGGTGACGGCACCGCCGGGGACCTCTGCGTGTGGGACGTCTCCGGGGTCGCGGACGCGGGCGTCGACGACCCGGTCGCCGGACTCCTCTGGGCCTCGCCGGGTCGCCGTCCGCGGCACGTCGTCGTCGGCGGCCGGGTCGTGGTGCGCGACGGTGCGCTCGTCGGCGTGGACGAGCGCGAGCTGGCGGCCCGGCTCCGTGGACGGCTCGCCCGCACCCCGGCCGTCTGACCGTCGACGTCGCAGCGGCCTGGAGGCGCGTCAGCCGACCGCGAGCGGGCGGCGGTGGAGCGGGCCCTCCGTCCGTGCCAGGGGGCGGCCGGTCGCGCCCGACCGGACGGCGATCACCTCCGCCATCACCGACACCGCGATCTCGGCGGGGGTCGTCGCGCCGATGTCGAGCCCGATCGGGGACCGCAGACGCTCGACGTCCGGTGTCCCGAGCGCACCCAGGGCGTCGAGCCGGCGTGCGTGGGTCGCGCGGGACCCCATCGCGCCGACGTACCCGGCGCCCCGTCGGAGGGCCAGGTCGATGACCTCCGCGTCGAAGCGGTCGTCGTGGGAGAGCACGACGACGACCGTGCTCGGGTCGATCACGGTGTCCGCGAGGGTGCGGGGCGGCCAGCCGAGCACGAGGTCGTGCGCCGCCGGGAACCGCTCGGGGGTGAGGAAGACCGGGCGCGGGTCGTACACGGAGACGGCGTAGCCGAGCACGGCCGCGGCGTTCGTCACGGCGACGGCGAACTCGACCGCCCCGACGACGAGGCAGCGGGCGCGCCCACCGGCGTGCTCGGTGTAGACCCGGCCCGCACAGCCGTCGGGCCGCACGACGACCTGCCCGAGCGTGTCCGGCGCGAGCGACAACCCGAGCGAGGTCGGCGTGCCCGCGGCCGCACGTCGGAGCGCGTCGACCACGGCGGTGTCGTTCGGGCCGACGCGGTGCACGAGGACCTCGACGCGGCCACCGCACCGCAGCGCGGGCGCCCACACGGCGTCGGGGTCGTCCGGCGACGCGTCGAACCCGAAGCGCTCGAGGACGGCGGTGCCGGTCGCGAGCACGTCCTCGGCGACGGTGAACAGCGCGCCCTCGACGCACCCGCCGGAGATCGTCCCGACGACCTGACCGCCGGGCAGCACCGCCATCGACGTCCCGGTGCCGTTCGGGGCGCTGCCCTCCACGTCCACCGCGGTCGCCACGACGACGGGAGCACCGGTGTCCAGCACGGCGAGCAGCCGGTCCGCGAGCTCGAACATCAGCGGTCCCCGTCCTGGACGAGCGCCCAGACCCGGTCCCGGGTCATCGGCAGGCGGTACGGCCGCACGCCGATGGCGTCCCGGACGGCGTTCGCCACGGCGGGTGCGACAGGGTTGTACGGCGCCTCGCTCATCGACTTCGCCCCGAGGGGGCCGAGCGGGTCGTGGGTCCGGGCGAACAGCACGTCGGTCCGGGGCACGTCGGAGATCTTCGGGACGCGGTAGGCGCGGAAGCTGTCGGTGGTGACCCGGCCGGTGTCGTCGACCACGACCTCCTCGTACAGTGACGACCCGATGGCCTGGGCGGCCCCGCCCTCGACCTGGCCGCGCAGCTGTTCCGGGTTCATGACCGTGCCGGCGTCGACGGCCTGGACGCTCTGCAGCACGCGGACCTCGCCGGTGGGCCGGTGCACGGCGACGCGGACGCCGTGCACCGTGAACGCGACCGAGCGCGGGGTGCCGTCGTGCTGGCCGTGCGCGACGAGCGGCCCCTCGGCGAGGAGTTCGGCGGCCGTGACGAGGACCCCGCCGACGTGCACGCCGTCGGGTCCGAGCTCGACCGCCGGGCCGAGCACGCCGGAGTCGGTCCGGGGCGTCCGGTCGGCGACGAGGGTGAGGGCACGGGCGACGACCTGCTCGCGGAGCGTCGTGGCCGCCGCGTACAGGGCCTTGCCGGCGACGACCACGCCCGCCGAGCCGAACGCGCCGGTGTCGTGCACGGCGGCGTCCGTGTCGGACTGGTGCACGGTGACGCGGTCGGGTGTGGTACCGAGCGCGGTGGCGACGAGCTGCGTGTGCACCGTGGTCGTGCCGTTGCCGAACTCCGCGGTGCCGACGCCGATCCGGTAGCGCCCGTCCGCCGTCAGCTCGACCGACGCGTGGGCGTGGTGACCGCGCGGCGGGACCGTCGCGATGGCGGCGAGGGCCGTCCCGGTGCCGAAGGCCCAGTCGTCGGAGTCGTCCAGCACCGGTCCGTCCATGCGCGGCACCAGGGCGTCGCGGGCGGCGGTGTCCGGTCCGGTCGCGAGTGCCTCCTCGACCAGGTCGAGGCACTGGTCGAGGCCGTAGCTGCCGTCGAAGTGCAGGTCGGTCTCCTCGTCCGGGTCGGTGACCACGAGCGGGTCGCCGGGCACGATGACGTTGCGGCGGCGCAGGGTGAGCGGGTCGACGCCGAGCTCCCGGGCGAGCTCGTCCATCGCGGACTCGATGGCGAAGACCACCTGGCCGAGGCCGTACCCGCGGAACGCCCCGGACGGCAGGTTGTTCGTGTACACCGACTCGGCGTCCACGCGCTTGTTCGCGCAGCGGTACACGGCGACGGACTCGCTGACGGAGTGGTACATCACGCCGATGCCGTGGTTGCCGTAGGCGCCCGTGTCCATCGTCTGGTCGACGTGCAGCGCCGTGAGCACGCCGTCCGCGGTCGCACCGAGTCGGACGCGGACGCGCATCGGGTGCCGTGCGGGAGCGATGGTGAACTCGTCGCGCCGGCTGAACTCGTACTGCACGCTCCGGCCGGTCCGGAGCACGGCGAGCGTGACGAGGTCCTCGGTGAGCAGCTCCTGCTTGCCCCCGAAGCCGCCGCCGACGCGCTTCGCGACCACCCGCACCCGCTCGGGGTCGAGGCCGAACACGTGGGCGATCTCGTCGCGGACCAGGAACGGCACCTGCGTGGCCGTGCGCAGGACGAGCCGACCGTCCTCGTCGATGCGGCCGCGGGTCGCGTGGGTCTCGAGCGCGGCGTGCGAGACGCGACTCGTGGTCCACACGCCCTCGACGGTGGCGGCTGCGGCGGCGAGGGCGCCCTCGACGTCGCCGGTCTCGCCGTGCAGTGCGGCGACGACGTTGCGGCCGGGCTCGGCGATCCGGTGCTCGGCGGTGGTCTTGTCGCCGTGCAGCAGGGGTGCGCCCGGGCGTCGTGCCGCGTCGACGTCGTGGACGCTCGGCAGCACCTCGTACTCGACGTCGAGGAGCGCGCACGCGCGTTCGGCGGTGCGCACACTGTCGGCGACGACCGCGGCGACCCGCTGCCCGCGGAATCGCAGGACGCGGTCGAGCACCCGCGTGTCGTCGGGGTCGTCGAGCCGTGACTCGTGCCGACCCGTCGAGAAGAGCACGCCGGGGTCGTCGCGCCAGGTCAGGACGGCGTGGACGCCCGGCAGGGCCTCGGCCGCGGCGGTGTCGATCCGGACGATCCGGGCGTGGGCGTGCGGGCTGCCCAGGACGGCGAGGTGCAGGAGCGTCTCGGTGGCGCGGACGTCCCCGGAGGACGGCACGTCGAGCGTGTACTCCTCGCGCCCGGTCACGATCCGCATGGCGGCCGGAGCGCGGACCGATGTCCCGACGGCGTCCCCCGGGGCGGCGCAGGTCGTGTTGACGACCCCGGCCAGGGCGTCCTCGATCGCCCGGTACCCGGTGCACCGGCAGAGGTTCCCCTTGAGTGGCCGGTGGTGGTCGGCGACGTCCTCGGCCGTGAAGGTCGATGCCGTCACCACCATGCCGGCGGTGCAGAACCCGCACTGGAACGCGGCGGCCTCGGCGAACGCCCGCTGGACCGGGTGGGGCTGCTCGGGGGTGCCGAGTCCCGCCGCGGTGGTCACGGTGCGGCCGTCGATGCGGTGCGCGGGGTAGATGCACGAGTGCACGGGGTCGCCGTCGACGAGCACCGAGCAGGCGCCGCAGTCGCCGGAGTCGCAGCCCTTCTTGACGGCGGTGACGCCCTGTTCCCGGAGGAGCGTGCGGAGGACCTGCCCGGGTTGCGGTGTCGCGTCGACCGGGGCGCCGTCCACCTCGAACCTCATGCCGCACCTCCGGCCTCGGCGCAGAGCTGCGCGGCGTGCTCCCTGGCGACGGCCCGTCGCCAGTCGGGGGAGCCGTGCGGGTCGTCGTACCAGTCGTCGTGCGCGGCGAGCGCCGCGTCGACCACGGCGGCGTCGGGCACCCGGTCGTGGCGGAGCACGAGTGGCCGGGGTGTCGCCGCGGTCACGACGAGCACGAACCCGTCGGCGTCCCAGCGTGCGGTGACGAGGACCCCGGAGCGGCCGTGCGGGCTGAGCGCCGTGCGGCGGGAGCCGGTGCGTGCGCGGAGGGCGGTCGTCGGGACCTCGAAGGCGCGGATCACCTCGCCGTCGGCGAGGTCGAGCGACCGGACGCCGAGCACGAGCCGCTCGACCGGGACGCGCCGTTCCCCACCGTCCGGCGTCCACACCACCGCCACGGCGTCGAGTGTGACGAGCAGGGCGATCAGTGCACCGGCCGGCAGCGCGACGCCGACGTTCCCGCCGACGGTGGCGACGTTCCACACCTTGAACGACGCGAGGAGCGCGTTGGCGCACGTCGACACCAGCGGCCACGCCGCCCAGTCGGGGTCGGGGTCGAGTCGGGTGAGCGTCGCGATCGTGCACGTGGCAGCGATCGTGAGGGTGCCGGGACGACGCTCGACGTCGGGCCAGCCGAGGGTCGTCAGGTCGACGAGACCGGTGGTCTCCGGTTGCTCCTCGGAGAAGAGCCAGGTGCCGCCGCCGAGGGGGCGTTCACCGGGCGAGAAGGTGAGTCCGTCGCGGTGCGACGGCGTCCGGACGGTGCGGACGGTGACGAGGTCCATGGGCGAGGGGTCCGATCTGGGCGGTGCGGGCAGGGGCGGGTGCGGACACCGGCCGTCGTCCGTGCGCGATCATGCCCCGGTTCCACCCGGTGACCGGTCGGCTCGAGCAGCTGGCGTGCATGGCGACCTCCCGTCCCGGACCGTGCCTCGATGGGCCAACGGTAGGACCCGGGTGTTTCCGGCCCGTTACGGTCCGCGAACGGCTGACGCATCCCCGAAACACGGCTGTGCGATCCTCCCGACATGAACGGATCCCGAACCGCCCCGACGGGCGCGCACCGCGCCTCCACGGCGTTCCGTGGTGACCGCGTGTGGACCGACGGCGCCTTCCGGCCGGCCACCGTCCTGGTCCGCGGCGACCGCATCGACGCCGTCCTGCCGGTCGACGCCGAGGTCGACGCCGACGTGAGCGTCGTCCGGGTGCCCGCCGGCGCGGTCCTGCTGCCCGGTCTGGTCGACACCCACGTGCACGTGAACGAGCCGGGTCGGACCGAGTGGGAGGGCTTCGCGTCCGCGACTCGGGCCGCCGCGCTCGGCGGCGTCACGACGATCGTGGACATGCCGCTGAACTCGGTCCCGCCGACCACGACCGTCGATGCCCTCGCGGTCAAGCGCGCCAGCGCGGACGGCCGTGCGGCGGTCGACGTCGGGTTCTGGGGCGGTGCGGTCCCCGAGAACGCCGGGGCGCTCGCGCCGCTCTGGGACGAGGGCGTGTTCGGGTTCAAGTGCTTCACGGCGCCGTCCGGCGTGGACGAGTTCGGGCACCTCGACCCGGTCCAGCTGCGGCGGGCCCTGGCGGAGGTGGCGGCGATCGGCGGGCTGCTCATCGTCCACGCCGAGGACCCGGACCGGCTGGGGGCCGGCGGTCCGCTCGGCACCGGCTACCGCGCGTTCCTGGAGTCGCGGCCGCCCGTCGCCGAGGAGGACGCGATCGCGCGGGTGATCGACGGTGTCCGGGCGACCGGGGCGCGTGCGCACGTGCTGCACCTGTCCGACGCGGGCGCCTTGCCGATGCTGCGTGCGGCGAAGGCGGAGGGACTGCCGGTCACGGTCGAGACCTGTCCGCACTACCTGACGCTCGACGCCGAGCACGTGCCGGACGGCGCGACCGAGTACAAGTGCTGCCCGCCGATCCGCGACGCCGGCAACCAGGACGCGCTCTGGGACGGGTTGCTCGACGGGACGATCGACCTGGTCGTCACCGACCACTCGCCCTCGACGGTCGACCTCAAGCGCGGCACCGGTGGGGACTTCGGCCTGGCCTGGGGCGGCATCGCCGGACTGCAGGTGGGCTTCCGTGCGGTCTGGACGGAGGCGGCGCGCCGGGGGATCGCCCTGGAGCGGCTGCTGCCGCTGTTCAGCACCGGGCCCGCCGCCCTCGTCGGTCTCGACGACCGCGGCGTCATCGCACCGGGGGCGGTCGCGCACCTGGTGGTCTTCGACCCGGACGCGGTCGGGACGGTGCACGCGGACGCGCTCGAGCACCGGAACCCGATCTCGGCGTACGACGGCGCACGGCTGCGCGGACGGGTCGCCGAGACCTGGCTGCACGGACGCCGGGTCGCGACCGCGGCCGAGGGCGTGACCGCCACCGACGGAAGGCTCCTGCGACGTGTCTGACCGCCACCCCCTCATCGCCGACGACCTCGCCACGGTGCTGCCGCACGGCGTCCTGCAACCGGGCAGCGGACCGGTCGCCGGGGACCACCTCGTGTCCTCGGGGCCGGACGAGGTGCTCTGGGGGCGGCTCCCCGCGCGGCACGACGAGCCCCGGCGCACGGTGCAGCCCGGCGCGACGGTGACCTTCGACACGGTGAGCCACGAGGGTGTCCTCGACGACCAGGGACGCGACCCGGTGGCGTTCTTCGGCCGCAGCGGGGTGCCCCGCGAGCTCGTGCTCGACGATGCCGTCGGTGTCGCCGCGCACGCCGCGCGTGGGTCGTCGGACGGCCCGCACGTCGTGACCTGGCCGATCGCGGTGGACGGTGCGGAACCGGGTGACCTCGTGTCGATGACCCTGCTCGAGGCGCTGCCGCGTGTGCCGTACGGCGTGGTGTCGAACCGGCACGGCCGCGGTGCGCTCCCGGGCGAGATGCCGCGGGGCGAACTGCCGGTGAGCGTGTTCGCGGACGTCGCCGAGCAGGACGGCGAACTCGTCGGTCGGCTGCCCGTGCGCGAGGGCGGCCCGCGGCTCGTCACCTTCCCGCTCCGGCCGTTCCTCGGCATCGTCGGCGTCACCGTCGACGACGACGAGCGGCCGCACTCGGTGCCGCCGGGGCCGCACGGCGGGAACCTCGACGTGGCACTGCTGACGGTGGGTACCACCCTGCACCTGCCGGTCCAGGTGCCGGGCGCGGGCGTGTACGTCGGCGACCCGCACTTCGCGCAGGGCGACGGCGAGGTCGCGCTCACCGCGATGGAGGCCTCGTTGCGGGCCACGTTCCGGATCGACGTCGTGCCCCGGGCCCTGGCGCTGCAGGAGTTCGGCGAGCTCGCCGGGCCGCTCGGCGAGACGACGGAATACCTCGTGCCGACCGGCCTCGACGCGGACCTCGACGAGGCCGTGCGGAAGTGCGTGCGACAGGCCATCGCGCTGGTCCGGGCACGGTGGGGCGTGGACGAGCACATCGCGTACGCCTACCTCAGCGCCGCCACCGACTTCCGTGTCTCGCAGGTGGTCGACCTGGTGTGCGGCGTCCACGCGACGGTCCGCAAGGCGGACTTCCGGGCGGTGCCGCGTGGCTGAGCAGGCGTGGCCGGCGGGACTCCGGACGGCGTTCGACCGGTACGAGGCGGCGATCCTGGCGGACGACGTCGCCGTGCTCGACGAGCTGTTCGAGCCCGGGCCGGACACGATGCGGGGCGACGCCGCCGGGCTGCTGGTCGGGCACGACCGGATCAGCGCCTTCCGGTCGGTGCGCGGCGGGGTCGCGGCGCGCCGGATCGGCCGCACCGAGCTCCGGGTGCTCGGGGACGACTGCGTGTTGATCGTCGCGGAGTCCTGGTTCGACCGGGGCGGACACGGACTGCAGACCCAGCTCTGGAGGCGATCGGGAGCGTGGCGGATCGCCGCCGCGCACGTGACCGGCCGGTCGGTCGCGTTCGACCGTTCCGTCTGGCGGGTGCTCGGCGATCCGCTCGTCGCCGGGGTGACGGGACCCGAGGTGCCGCTCGCCGGGGTGCGGGTCGCCGTGAAGGACCTGTTCGCCGTCCGCGGGCAGGTCGTCGGCGCCGGCAACCCCGCGTACGAACGCGAGGCGCCGGTGGCGGCCGAGCACGCCGTCGCCGTGCAGCGCCTCCTCGACGCCGGCGCCTCGGTGCTCGGGATCGCCCGCACCGACGAGTTCGCGTACAGCATCGCCGGTCGGAACGCCCACACGGGCACCCCGCCGAACGGTGCCGCGCCGGACCGGATGCCCGGCGGGTCGACCTCGGGTGCAGCCGCGGCCGTCGCGCTCGGTCAGGCGGACCTCGCACTCGGGACGGACACCGCCGGCAGCGTGCGGGTCCCCGCGTCGTACCAGGGACTCTGGGGCCTCCGGACGACGCACGACGCGGTCTCCCGGGCCGGCCTCCTCCCGCTCGCGCAGACCTTCGACACCGTCGGCTGGCTCGCCAGGGACGTCGCGACGCTGCGCGCGGCGGCGGCCGCGAGCCTGCCGGACCCCGGCGCGGCGGGCGCGCCGGCGCTCGGTGGGGGACCGCTCCTCGTGGCGGACTCCTTGCTGGAGGCCGCCGATCCGGCGACGCGGGCCGCGTTCGAGGCGTTCCTGGCCGACAGCGGACGCGCCGTCACGGCCGTCGAGCTCCCGCCCCTCGCCGATCTGGCCGAGACCGTCCGCGTGGTCCAGGCCGCAGAGGCGTGGCGCAACGACGGCGACTGGGTCTCCGCCCACCGCGACGGCCTCGGCGCCGACGTGCTGGCGCGGTTCGACGCGGCCGCGCGGGTCACCGCCGCCGACGAGGCGGGCGCACGGGCGCGGCTCGCGGAGCTCCGGACCGCGGTGCGTGCCGTGCTCGCCCGGGGCGTGCTGTGCCTCCCGACGGTGCCGGGGCCCGCGCCCTGGCGTACGGCGGACGGCGCGGCGGTCGAGCGCACCCGGAGCGCGACCCTCCGGATGACCGCGCCGGCCGGCGTCGCGGGCGCACCGGCGGTCTCGGCACCGGTGCTCGTGGTCGAGGGCGCACCCGTCGGGGTCTGCTTCATCGGCGCGCCCGGCACGGACCTCGCCCTGCTGGACGTCGCGAGGACCGCAACGCAGTCGTCACGCGGCTGAAACAACCGTTCCCTACGCTCGGAACCGGAACGGAAGGAACACCGATGCAGCCTGTCGACCCGCCCGCCCGACTCCTGATGGGACCGGGGCCGGTGAACGCCGACCCGCGCGTGCTCCGCGCGATGTCCGCGCCACTGGTCGGCCAGTACGACCCGTGGATGACAGCGACGATGACGGAGACCCAGGAGCTCTACCGGCAGGTCTTCGCGACGCGGAACGACGCCACGGTCCTGGTCGACGGCACCTCCCGTGCCGGCATCGAGGCGGCACTCGTGTCCCTGCTCGCACCGGGGGACCGCGTGCTCGTCCCGGTGTTCGGCCGGTTCGGGCACCTCCTCACCGAGATCGCCGGACGTGCCCAGGCCGAGGTGCACACGATCGAGACGGACTGGGGCCAGGTGTTCCCGGTCGCCGTCATCGAGGACGCGATCGTGCGGACGAAGCCGAAGGTCCTGGCGATCGTGCAGGGCGACACCTCGACCACGATGAACCAGCCGCTCGACGAACTCGGTGCCGTGTGCGACCGCCACGGGGTGCTGCTCTACACCGACGCGACCGCGAGCATCGCCGGCAACCCGTTCGAGATGGACGCCTGGGGGATCGACGCGGTGACCGCCGGCCTGCAGAAGTGCCTGTCCGGTCCCTCCGGCAGCTCCCCGACGAGCCTGTCCGACCGGGCCGTCGCCGTCGTCCGCGCCCGCCACTCGATCGAGGCCGGGATCCGCGAGCCGGGCGACGACGTCCAGGACGACCCCGTCCGCTCGAACTACTTCGACCTCGGCATGGTGCTCGACTACTGGGGGCCGCGCCGACTGAACCACCACACCGAGGCGACGACGATGCTCTACGGCGCCCGCGAGTGCGCGCGGGTCGTGCTCGAGGAGGGCACCGACGCCGTCGTCGCCCGACACGAGCTCGCCGGGCGCGCGATGCTCGAGGGCGTCCGAGCGCTCGGGCTCGGCGTGTTCGGGGACGTCGCCCACAAGATGCACAACGTCGTCGCCGTCGAGATCCCGGAGACCGTCGTCGGAGACGCCGTCCGCAGCGCGATGCTCGAGGACCACGGCATCGAGATCGGCACCTCGTTCGGACCGCTGCACGGTCGGGTCTGGCGGATCGGCACGATGGGCGTCAACGCGCGGAAGGACGCCGTCGTCACCACGCTCGCCGCGCTCGAGCAGTGCCTGCGACGCGGCGGCGCGTCCGTGCCGCAGGGCGCCGGTGTGGACGCGGCACTCGACACCTACGCGGCCGCGGCGCACGACGCGACCGCCCCGGGGACCGCAGCGGCGGGACCACGGTGAGCAGCGCCTCCCGTGCCGCCACCGACCTGGCGACCCGGATCGCCGGACGCTGCGACGAGCTCGCCCGGATCAGCTCGATGCCGGACGGCATCCGCCGCGTGTACCTGTCGTCCGAGCACGCGCGCGCGAACGACCTCGCAGCCCGGTGGATGACCGACGCGGGCCTGCGCGTCAGGCAGGACGCCGCGGGCAACCTGCGCGGCCGCACCGCCGGCGACGACACCCGACCGGTCCTGCTGCTCGGGTCGCACCTCGACACCGTGGTCGACGCCGGCCGGTACGACGGCATCGTCGGGGTCCTCATGGGCATCGCGATCGTGGAGATGCTCGGGGACCGGGTGCACGACCTGCCCGTCACCATCGAGGTCATCGCGTTCTCGGACGAGGAGGGCACCCGGTTCGGGAAGGCGCTCATGGGGTCGTCCGCCGTGGCGGGTGTCTGGGACGACGCCTGGTGGGAGCTGGTCGACGAGGACGGCGTCACCCTGCGCGACGCCTTCACCGCGTTCGGCCTCGACCCCGCCCGGGTCCACGAGGCGGCGGTCGACCCCGCGACCCTCGTCGGCTACCTGGAGGCGCACATCGAGCAGGGCCCGTACCTGGAACGGGCGGACCAGGCGCTCGGCGTCGTGACGAGCATCGCCGCTGCCCGTCGGTTCACGGTCGACGTCGTGGGCGAGGCCCGGCACGCCGGCGGCACCCCGTACGAGATGCGCCACGACGCGCTGCTCGGCGCCGCCGAGGCGGCGCTCGCGGTGGAGCGGATCTGCATCGCCGAGCGGCACGTCGGGACCGTCGGGACGATGCACGTCGAGCCGGGTGCCGTGAACGTCGTTCCCGGGCACGCGCGGTTCTCGGTGGACCTCCGCGGCGAGTTCGACGACGGCCGCGACCGGGTCTGGGACGAGATCACGAGTGCGTTCGACGCCATCGCCGGACGACGCGGGTTGCGGGTCTCCGTGAGCGAGGTGCACCGCGCTCCCGCGGTCTTCTGCGCGCCCCGCCTGACGGACGCGGTCCGTTCCGGCATCGCCACGACCGGCGAGGGGCAGCCGATGGAGCTGTTCTCGCGGGCCGGCCACGACGCGATGTCGCTCGGACTGGTGACCGACGTCGCGATGCTCTTCCTCCGGAACCCGGGCGGCATCAGCCACCATCCCGACGAGTTCGTCTCGACCGACGACGTGGCGCTCGGCCTCGACGCGCTCCTCGCTGCCGTGCTCGACGTCGCCGCGGGGCAGGGGGCGTCGACGTGACGACCGACCTGCGGACGCGCATCGCCCGGCTCTGGGACGACCTGACCCCGGCGGAGCGACGGGTCGCCGCGCTCGTCCGTGCCGATCCGGACCTGCTCCTGCTGCGCACCTCCGCCGAGGTCGCGGCCGAGTCCGGCACGTCGAAGGCGACCGTGAGCCGCCTCGTCCGCGCGCTGGGGTTCCGGGATGCCGGTGAGGTGCGGGAGACCCTGCTGGCCGCCCGCGGATCGGGCCTGCCCTGGGCGTCGACGCGCGTCGGGGACGTGGACGAACGGACGGTCGAGGCGAGCAACCTGGAGGCGGCGTTCGCGTCCCTCGCACGGGTCGACCGGTCCGCGCTCGCCCGCCGCATCGTCGGTGCGCAGCGGGTCACCGTGGTCGGGCTCCGCAACGCGCACCCGGTCGCCCTGCAGTTCCGCGCGCAGCTCGCCCAGGTCCGCCCCGACGTCCGGCTCGCCCCGGTGGCCGGGCAGAGCCTCGGCGAGGAGCTCGCCGACCTCGGTCCGGACGACGTCGTCGTGGTCGTCACGATCCGACGACACGCGTCGGTGGTCGGCCGACTCGTCCGCCACTGTGCGGCGGCGGGGGCGGACGTGGTGGTCGTCACCGACCCCACCGGCGCCGTGCTCGCCGCACCCGCCACCACGGTCGTGCTCTGCCCCGTCGACTCGCCGTCCGCGTTCGACAGCCTCGCGGCGCCGATGGCCGTCGTCGCCGCGGTCGCCAACGACGTCTACGCAGCGAGCGGCGCCGACGGACGGGCGCGCGTCGCGGCGGTCGCGGACGCCTACGACGCCCTCGACGAGCTGGCCGCACCGTGAACGGAGGAACGATGGACATCCGAGCACTCGACACGCTCGACGAGGCCGCCGCCCGCGAACTCGTCAGCACCTGGGCGCAGGTGCCCCGGTGGGTGGACGCCGTGGTCGCCGACCGCCCGTACGGCTCCGTCGACGAGCTCCGGACGCACGCCGCCGGGCTCGCCGCGTCGTGGACCGACGCCGAGGTGGAGGCGGCGCTCGCGCACCACCCGCGCATCGGGGAACGACCCACCGGCGACGACGCGTCCTCGGCAGCCTCGCGACACGAACAGGCATCGGCGACGCGCACCGACGAGGCCACCGCCCGGGCGCTGCGGGACGGCAACGCCGCCTACGAGCGGCGGTTCGACCGGGTGTTCCTCGTCCGCGCCGCGGGTCGCACCGCGCCGGAGATCCTCGCCGAGCTCGAGCGGCGGCTCCGCAACGACGACGCGACCGAACGCGCCGAGGTCGCGGTGCAGCTGCTCGAGATCGCCCTGCTGCGCATGGAACGGAGCCTGACGTGAGCCACCTCACCACCCACGTCCTCGACACCACGAACGGACGGCCGGCGGTCGGCGTCGAGGTGACCCTGACGGACCCGTCCGGCACCGAGGTCTCGCGCAGCACCACCGACGCCGATGGGCGGATCGCCGCGCTCGGGCCCGAGCGGCTCGGACCGGGCGACTGGACCCTGTCGTTCGGCACCGGCGCCTACTGGCGGTCGCTCGGCGTCACCGCGTTCCACCCGCGCGTCGACGTCGTCGTCACCGTCCCCACCGACCCCGCGGAGCACTACCACGTGCCCCTGCTGGTGAACCCCTTCGCCTACTCCACCTACCGAGGGAGCTGACCCCACCCATGACCGACACCACCGTGCGCCTCGGCGCGAACCAGTACGGCAAGGCCGAGGTGCGCCTCGTGCGCATCACCCGGGACACCCCACGGCACGAGATCGAGGACCTGACGATCACGACCCAGTTGCGCGGCGCCGCCCTGGCCGACTCGTACACCGCGGGCGACAACGCCAAGGTCGTCGCGACCGACACCCAGAAGAACACCGTCTACGCGTTCGCCCGGGAGCACGGGGTGCACAGCCCCGAGGAGTTCCTGCTGCGACTCGGGCGCCACTTCACGACGGCCTTCGACTGGTACGACGGGGCCACGCTCTCGGCCGAACAGCACGCCTGGTCGCGCATCCCGGTCGACGGGGTCGAGCACGACCACTCCTTCGTCCGGTCGGGCAGCGGCACGCGCACCGCGGTGGTGCAGTTCGACGGCGAGGACGTGCACGTGCTCGCCGGTGTGACGGACCTCACGGTCCTCAAGTCGACCGGCAGCGAGTTCCACGGCTTCCCCCGCGACGGGTACACGACCCTCGGCGAGACCGACGACCGGATCCTCGCGACCTCGGTCACCGCGAGGTGGCGCTACCTGCCCGAGGCCGTCGCGGCCGGCATCGACTGGGACGCCGTCCACGCGGGCGTCCTGGAGCGGATGCTCGCGACGTTCGCCGACCTGCACTCCCTGGCGCTGCAGCAGACGCTGTTCGCGATGGGGAAGGCCGCGATCGAGGCGTTCCCGGAGCTCGCCGAGGTGCGGTTCTCGATGCCGAACAAGCACCACTTCCTCGTCGACCTGGCGCCGTTCGGGCTCGAGAACCCGAACGAGGTCTTCTTCGCCGCAGATCGGCCGTACGGGCTCATCTCGGGCACGGTCGTGCGGGACGGTGTCGCCGAGGCCCCGGGCGCGTGGGTGTCGGTGCCCGGGTTCGTGTGACCGGGCCGTCGCGGTGAGGGACCTCGGCGTGGCCGCTGGTGCCCGTCGGGGCCCGCGGACCCCTACGCGGGTCGTCGGTGTCGTGCTCGCCGCCGGCGCCGGGACGCGCATGGGACGACCGAAGGCACTCGTGCGGGACGGCGACGGCCGGCCGTGGATCGACCGGGCCGTCGCGGCGCTGCTCGACGGGGGCTGTCCGGACGTGGTGGTGGTCCTCGGTGCGGCGGCCGACGAAGCGCGTCCGCTCGTGCCGGACCTGCCGTCGGTGTCGGTCGTCGAGGCTCCGGCCTGGGGCCGCGGCCTCGGGGCGTCGCTCGCCGCCGGACTCGCGGCCCTCGACGGCACGACGTTGGACGAGGACACGCCGGACGCTGCGCTCGTCACGCTCGTCGACCTGCCGGGCCTCCCGTCGGCCGCGGTGCGACGGGTCCTCGGCCCCGAGCCCTCGCGTCCGGACACGCTGCGGCGCGCGGTCTTCGGCGGCCGCCCGGGCCACCCCGTCCTGATCGGCCGCGGGCACTGGGCGGCGATCCGCGACGGTCTCGACGGCGACCAGGGCGCGGGGGAGTACCTGCGTACCCACGGTGCGACGGCCGTGGAGTGCGGTGACCTCTGGGACGGCGCCGACCAGGACCGCCCGGCTCAGACCGGCCGGTAGACGGCGATCGGGGGAGCGTCCGGGTCCCCGTCGTCGTGCGCGTCGCCCGTCGCGAGCCAGGTGCGTCCCTCGTGCTCGATCGTGGTCGGCAGGTCGCCGTGCACGAGGATGCGGACGGCGGGTGCGTCGCCGTCCACGAGGTCCACGCCGTGGGCCTCGGTACCGCCGGGATTGTCGTGCACGTAGCTCATGGTCCGATCCAACCCCTCGAGCCTGGTAATGTGGCTGCTACGCGGATGTGGCGCAGCGGTAGCGCATCACCTTGCCAAGGTGAGGGTCGCGAGTTCGAATCTCGTCATCCGCTCGGAACACCGAAGGCCCCGGTCACCTCGACCGGGGCCTTCGTCGTGCAGCAGTGCTGCCGACGCCGACGTGCGCAGGCTCCGGGTCCCCGCGCCAGCCGGGCGCGCGGGCACCGGTGCCCACTCGGAGGGCGCGGGTGGGTGGCCCACGTGATCCTCCGAGTGAGCGTCCGGAGCGGCAGGGCTCCGCGGATTGGTCCCGCTGCCTGGCATGCGGGTGACCGCAGACACGCCGCACCGCACCGCACGATCCGACCGGAACCCTTGACAGCGGCTGGCGGACCGGGTCGTCGTCGGTCAGCCGGACGCTGCGACCGTCCGAGCGCCGGGCAGGGCCACCCACCGCCGGTTGCCGGCCTCGACGACCGTGACGAGCACCGTGTCGCAGCCCCGGCAGCGTGCGACCGAACCCATGGCCGTCGCGAACACCCGGGTCCGTGCGAGCGCGTCGAGCGCCCCGCAGCCCCGACACCGGAGCAGCGTCGTGGTCGGGTCCGCGCCCAGCAGGTCGGCCAGCGCGCCGGCGAGGGCGTTCCCGTCCACGATCACGACGCACCCCCGAACCGCTCGGCACGCACGTCGGTCGTGTCGTGTCCGAGCTCACCGAGCCACCGCAGCACCTGCTCGACGAAGGGTGTCGATCCGCACACGTAGACGAGCGCCCCGACCTCGGGCGGGAACACCGCGGCGGCCAGGGCGACGCGCGTGAGTCGTCCGGCGGGCACGGTGGCGCCCGCGGGGGCTCGCCGGCTGTACACGTGCGTGACCTCGACACCCGCGGACGCCGCGCGGTCGAGCTCGGGCCGGAAGAAGACGTCGTCCGGCGTCCGGACCGCGTAGAGCAGTCGGAAGGGCGCGGCGTCCCCGGCGTCGGCGTGGGCGCCGGCGATGGCGACGAGCGGCACGATCCCCGAGCCGCCCGCGATCAACTGCACCGGGCGGTCCGAGCCGTCCGGCCGCCAGACGAACCAGCCGCCGAGGGGCCCGTGCACCTCGAGCGCGTCGCCGACCTCGACCGCGTCGACCAGGAACGGCGAGACCTCGCCGTCCTCGACGCGATCGACCGCCAGCGTGACGCGGGTCCCGTCGCCCGAGGACGCGATCGAGTACGAGCGGGACGCCTGGTACCCGTCCTCGGCGGTGAGGCGCAGGTCCAGGTGCTGCCCGGGTTCGTTGCCGGGCCACGTCGGCACGTCGAGGACGATGCGGCGCGCATTCGGCGTCTCCGGCGCGACCGACGCGACCGTGGCGTCGTGCCAGGCCGGCCGCCTGCGTGCGCCCGGACGTGGGGCGGCGGCGATCCGCGCCTCCAGTCCGACGGGACCGGACGGGACCGGACCGCTCACCAGTACCGCTCTTCCTTCCACGGGTCCCCGTGCATGTTGTAGCCCGCGTTCTCCCAGAAGCCCGGCTCGTCCTCGTCGTGCATGACGATGCCGCGCACCCACTTCGCGCTCTTCCAGAAGTACAGGTGCGGCACGAGGAGCCGGGCGGGACCGCCGTGCTCGGGCTCGAGCGGTGCGCCGTCGGCCTCGAACGCGATCCAGGACTGCCCGTCGAGCAGTTCGTCGAGCGGGACGTTGGTCGTGTAGCCGCCGGAGCTGTGCACCATGCAGTACTCGCGGGTGGTCTCGACGTCCGCGAACAGGCGGTCGAGGGGGACGCCGCGCCACGGCATGTCGAGCTTCGTCCAGTGCGTGACGCAGTGGATGTCGACGGTGACGTCCTCGACCCCGAGGGCCTGCACCTCGTCCCAGCTCCACTCGTGCAGTCCGGACTCGGTGCGGATCGAGAACGACCACTCGGACGGCTCGATCTCGGGCGTGGCACCGGCGGAGAGCACCGGCCAGTCCCGCACCAGTGTCTGTCCGGGCGGCAGGCGGGAGTCGTCGCGGTCGTGACGTCGCCCGCCGAAGCCCCTCGTGAAGGTCGCCATGGCTGCTCCTGACAGTCGTGTGTGTCTCGATCATGCCCGGTGCACGGGCTGTGCGCACCTGCCGGGATGCGCAGGGTCCTTGTGATGAGGTAAGGCTTCCCTTACCGTGGAGCGCATGGCACGGACCCGGCGGCAGCCCAGCGAACGCATCCTCGTCGCCGGGGGTCCGGACGACCTGCAGGAGATCACCCGCATGCTGCAGGAGCTCCCGGCGAACGCCTACGGCCAGGTCTTCGTCGAGGTCGCCCTCGCCGAGCAGGTCGCGACGCTGCCGGCACCCCCGCGCGTCACGGTCACGTGGCTGGTCCGGAGCGAGCGTCCGTCGGCGGTGTCGACGCTCGTGTTCGCCGACCACGGGGAAGCACTCGCCGAGGCGGTGACGGCCTGGGCGGCCGAGTGGTGCGTCGCCGACTGCGAACCCCGGACCACCGTCTGGATCGGCCTCGCCGAGAGCCCGTGGGTGGAACGCGCACGCTCCGTCGTGCAGCTGGAGCTGGCGGACGCGGGCTTCGACACGCTCGTCGGCTGATCCGCGACGGCTCGTTCATGACGGTGGGTGAGGTCAGCCTTCGCTTCCTTGCGGCATGCAAGAGAAGGGTCCACTGTTGTCCCCATCGGTTGCACTCCGCCCGGCGGGACAGTCGCAGCGGACCGGTGTAGCCACGAGGCAGGAGGAAACGACATGACCACGCAGAGCAGCACCACGACCACCACCACGACGACGTCGACCACGTCGCCGTTCTCGACCACGCCGGAGCTCGCGGCCGGGGTCGCGCAGTTCCTCGCGCCCGTCGTGATCGACCTCGAGGCGCTCGTCGTGAACGGCAAGCAGGCGCACTGGCACGTCCGGGGCCGCAACTTCGTCGGCGTGCACGAGCTCCTCGACACCATCGTCGAGCACGCACAGGAGTGGGCCGACCTCGCCGCGGAGCGCATCGTCGCCCTCGGCCTGCCGGTCGACTCTCGCATCGCCACCGTCGCGGCGAACACGACCGTGCCGCCGCTGTCGGAGGGCTTCCAGAACTCCGACGTCACGATCACCGAGGTCATCGCCGAGATCGACGCCGCGCTCGCGCAGGTCCGCCGTGCGGTCGAGGGGCTCGACGAGGTCGACCTCAACAGCCAGGACGTCGTCATCGAGATCGAGCGTGGCCTGACGAAGGACCGCTGGTTCCTGCAGGCGCACCTCGCCGCGTAGACGCGTCCGGTCCGTCCCGTCCTGGAGGCGCGGNCCACTCGGCACCGCGCCTCCAGCCGTTCGTGGGGTCACGTCCCGTTCACGGACCCGCCCCCGGTGGTTCACCCGCCTGTACCCCTGCACAGGTCATCCTCGGATGGCACCCGTTCGGGGCACAGACGAGGGGAACAACGCAATGCAGCACACTCCGCAGCGCCGCCACCGCGCAGCGCTCGTCCTCGGTGCGGCGCTCGTCGCCGGCGCCGTCGCGCTGCCCGGCGCGGCCGAGGCCGTCGGGCAGCTCGCACTCGACCAGCACGGCGGCGCGCAGCGCCACCACGGCGACCAGACCCGTTCCGTCCGGCAGGAGATCGAGCGGGCCGGCGCGAAGAACGTCATCCTGCTCATCGGCGACGGGATGGGCGACTCCGAGATCACCATCGCGCGCAACTACCAGTACGGCGCGGCCGGACGGCTGCCCGGGCTCGACGCGCTCCCGCTGACGGGGTCCTACACGACGTACTCAGTGGTCAAGGACGGTGCCGACAAGGGCAAGCCGGACTACGTCACCGACTCGGCGGCGTCCGGCAGCGCCTGGTCGACCGGCACGAAGACCTACGACGGCGCGATCTCCGTCGACGTCGACGGCAAGCCGCAGCAGACCCTGCTCGAGCTCGCGAAGGCGAACGGTCTGCGCACCGGCGACGTCTCCACGGCCGAGATCCAGGACGCCACCCCCGCGGTCCAGGTCGCCCACGTCGGTGCGCGCTCCTGCTACGGCCCCGACACCGCTTCCTGCGGCACCGACGCCCTGCAGAACGGCGGCCTCGGCTCGATCAGCGAGCAGCTGCTGAACGCCCGCCCGGACGTCACGCTGGGCGGCGGCTCGGCGAGCTTCCAGCAAACCGCGAAGGCCGGCCAGTGGGAGGGCGACACGCTCGTCTCGCAGGCTCAGCAGCGCGGGTACCAGGTCGTGTCCGACGCCGCCGGGCTCGCCGCCGTCCGTCAGGCGGACCAGGCGAAGCCGCTGCTCGGCCTCTTCACGCCGGGCAACTTCCCGACCCGCTACGCGCCGACCACCGCGACCGTCGGCGGAGCGGACCAGGCACCGGTGACCTGCACCCCGAACCCGGCGCGCCTGTCGACCGGGCTCTCGCTGCAGTCCCTGACGAACAAGTCCATCGACCTGCTCAACCGCGACCGGAACCGGTCGGGCAAGGGCTTCTTCCTGCAGGTCGAGGGCGCGAGCATCGACAAGCAGGACCACGCTGCCGACGCGTGCGGCCAGATCGGCGAGACGATCGACTTCGACGAGGCCGTGCAGGCCGCGCTCGCCTTCGCGAAGAAGGACGGCAACACGCTCGTGATCGCGACCGCCGACCACGCCCACTCGAGCCAGATCGTCGACAGCACGCCGCCGACCTCGCTCTCCACGGCCCTCCGCACCGCGGACGGCACCACGATGAAGGTCTCGTACGGCACCGCCGGTGCGGGTTCCTCGCAGCAGCACACCGGCACGCAGGTGCGCATCGCGGCGTACGGTCCCGGTGCGGCGAACGTCGTCGGGCTGTCCGACCAGACGGACACGTTCTTCACCATCCGTGACGGCCTGCGGCTGCGCACGGACCTGGCGGCGCTGTCCCGCGGCGCCCGCATCGACCTCTCCGTGGGTGCGCCGCGCCCGGGTCAGCGTGTGACGCTCACCGGATCGCGGTTCGCCGGCGACCGCCAGGTCGAGGTCGCGGTGGGGTCGACGGACCTCGGGACCGTCGACGTCATCGACGGCACGGCGTCGGTGCAGTGGCAGGCGGTCCCCGGCAACGCGACCGTCACGTTCACCGGCGTGCAGTCCGGCAAGCAGGCGTCCAAGCAGGTCCGCGTCCGCTAGACACGCCCCTCCGGAGGTGTCGCCCGG
>NZ_JBQEPN010000002.1:263974-353656 GCF_052045775.1 Curtobacterium sp. 22159 | reverse complement strand
CGACACCGGCGTCCCGCGGTCAACCGGCAGGCGTCACGAGCCCGATCTCGTACGCGAGGACGACGGCGTGCACGCGGTCCCGCAACTGCAGCTTCGCCAGGATGCGCCCGACGTGCGTCTTCACGGTCTGCTCCGCGATGAAGAGGTCGCCGGCGATCTCCCCGTTGGAGCGGCCACGGGCGACGAGCAGGAAGACGTCCCGTTCGCGGTCGGTCAGGACGTCGAGCACCCTGGTGCGTGGTGCCGCGGGCGTCGGGGTGGCGACGAACGCCTCGACGAGGTGCCGGGTCACGCGCGGCGCGAGCAGCGAATCGCCCTCCGCGACCGTGCGGACGGCCTGGACCAGCTCGTCGGCGCTCGCGTCCTTGAGCAGGAAGCCGCTCGCCCCGGCGCGGAGCGCGTCGAACACGTAGTCGTCGATGTCGAAGGTCGTCAGCATCACCACGCGCACCGGCCGGTCCGCGGGCGCCGCGGTGATCCGCCGGGTCGCCTCGATGCCGTCCATCTCGGGCATCCGCACGTCCATGAGGACCACGTCGGGCTGCAGCCGCACGGCCTCGACCACGGCGTCCGCTCCGTTCGCGGCCTCGCCCACGACCTCGAGGTCGTCCTGGGCCTGGAGGATCGCCCGCAGCCCCATGCGGAACATCTGCTGGTCGTCGACCACCATCACACGCGTCATCGGGTTCCTCCGTCGGCCGCCGGTCGCGGCGTGGTCGTGGTCGGCAGGGCCGGCAGCACGACGTCGACGCGGAAGCCGCCGTCGTGGTCCGGACCGTGGTCGACGGTGCCACCGAGCGACGACACCCGTTCGCGCATGCCCGCCAGGCCGAAGCCCCCGTCGTCCGGGGGAGCGGTCGGCACGCTGCCCGCCGGTGGCGCGTCGTTCGCGACCGCGACCGTGAGTGCGGTCCCGCGGTGGGCGACCGTGACGGTCGTGGGGGCGCCGGGGGCGTGCCGGGCGACGTTGCCGAGCGCCTCCTGCACGATCCGGTACACGGTGAGCTGTGCGATCCGGTCCACGGCGTCGTCGTCCTCGGTGTCGACCTCGAGCCGGAGGGCGACCGGGATGCCGGCGGCACGGGTGGCCTGCACCAGGGCGGCCAGGTCGGCCAGCCGCGGCTGCGGGGCACGCTCGGCGTCCGACTCCCCGCGCAACGTGCCGAGCAACTGCCGCATCTCCCGCAAGGCCGTGCGTGACGTCTCGGCGATGGCGGCGAACTCGTCGCGTGCCGCGGGCGGCAGGTCGGCGACGCGGTAGGGCGCAGACTCGGCCTGCATGTGCACCACGGACATGCTGTGGGCGACGACGTCGTGGAGCTCCCGCGCGATCCGCGACCGCTCCTCGACGGTGCGACGGCGCGCCTGTTCGAGGTCGACGTCACGACGGGCAGCGGCGAGCTCCTCGCGGATCGACCGTCGCTGCCCGATCACGATCGCCGCCGCCGCGACGATGAGGGTGTCACCGGCGGTCACGACGAAGCTCGTCGCCCAGACGTCCGGCTGTGCCCACCGGCCGGGCGTCACCGCGACGAGCGCGAGCGTCACGACAGCGGCCGCCGCCCAGACCGTGGTCGTCAGTCGCCAGGACGCGCGGACGCCGAGCACGACGAGCAGCACGCTCAGCCCGATGATGCCAGTGACGGGCACGGGCCACGGGCCGGCCGTGCCCGGTGCCGTCAGGAGCCCGAGGGCCGCGAGCCCGGCGAGGTGGGCGACGGACGACCCGCGCGGGAACAGCGGGGCGAGGCCGAGGCTCAGCGACAGCACCGCCGACACGAGCATCGCGAGGGGGACCGGCACACCGTGGACGACCGCCGTGACCGGGGCGGACACGGCGAACAGCGTCACCGCGCTGACGACGAGACCGACCCGGGCGGCGACGGGGATCCACGACGTCCGGGACGGCTTCGACGGGCTGGTCACGGGCGGGCGGTCCCTCCGGTGGGCTGGATGCGGGGCGCGGGTCGGGTGGCCGCGGGGGCGTCGGTGCCGACCGTGGTCGCCCCGGCGCGGGCGGCGGCACGTGCGTCGCGCCTCCGGGTGACTCTACCGATCACCCGGTCGACGACGATGCCGAGTCCGGCCGCGACCACCATCGACACGATCGCGGCGACGACGGGCTCGTGCAGCACGCTCGACGCGGCGAGGGCGATCCCGATGGACGTCGCCGACCAGGCCAGTCCGGCGACGGAGCTGATCGCGAGGAATCGGCGGTAGGGCAGCCGGGTCGCGCCCGCGGTCATGTTGACGGCCACCCGTCCGACGGGGATGTACCGCCCGACGAGGATGAGGCTCGCGGAACGCCGACGCATCTGCTGCTCGGCGAAGGCGAACGCCGCGGCGATGCGCGGCCGCTTCGACCGCGCCAGCCGTGCCAGTCCGATCCGGCGTCCGAGCCAGTAGGCGACCGAGTCGCCGGCGACCGCCCCGACGGCGGCCGCGACGAACACGGCGGCGAGGACGGGCTGCCCCGAGGTCGCGGCGACGGCGGCGACGGCGACGAGGGCCGACTCGCTCGGCACCGGCGGGAAGAACCCGTCCACCAGGCAGAGTGCGGCGAGGACGACGTAGACGAGCGGGCTCGCGGCCAGTTCGACGACGAGCGGGGTGATCTGGTCGAACACGGACGGCTCCCTCCGCCGACGGATCTCGTCGACGTGGACGACGCTACGGAGGTCCCGGACGGCTGCCATCCCGCCGGGGTCTCGACCACCCCCTACCGCGGTATGACTTCCCCTTGGTCGAAGAACACGTCCGGGGCGTCGACCCGACGGTCCCGCACGGTCGTCGGCGCCTCGAGGTGCACCGCCCCCGACGGCAGGATGCCCGCGCCGCCGAAGCGCTCCATGACGCGCCACTGGGCGACGACGTCCTCACCGGCGTGCTCGGGCGGGAGCGCCGGCCAGAAACCGAAGCCGCCGACGGTCTCCAACGCCTCCCGGTCGTAGAGCACGCACGCGCCCACCCAGGCGACGCGGTACGGCACCCAGCCACCGGGCTCGACGTCGAGCGCCGCAGCGAGGTGCGTCGGGTTCGCGGCGTTGTGCAACGACCAGCGGTCGAACGCCGGTGTGCCGCGGCGCACCACCTCGGGCACGACCGGACCGTCCCACCGCTCGAACACCGCCGTCTCCGCGGGCCGACGATCGGCGAGGTAGGACAGCCCCTGCACCGGGCTGCCGATGAACCCGCAACCGGTGCTGCGCAGCGCATCGAGCATCCGCGCGACCGAGCCCGGTTCGAGCCAGACGTCGTCGTCGAGGAAGAGCACCGCGGGAGCGGTGGCGTGGTCGAGGAGGAACTGCCGGTGCTCGGCCAGACCGCGCCGCTCCGGGTGGGTGAGCAGCGTGACGGGGCGTCCCTGCGCCTCCAGGACCCGCAGCATCGCCGCGACCGCCGGCTCGGAGGCGGCGTCCCCGCCCGCCGACTGGTCGCTGAGCACCAGCCGGAGGTCCACCTCGACCTGCGCCGCGAGGCCCGCGAGGGTCGTGGCCAGTTCGGCCGGACGTCCGACGGTCGGCACGAGCACGTCGACGTCGACCCCGCGGGCCGGGTCGGTCGGCTCCGCCCACGATCCGGACCAGCGGGCGGTCACGGCGCGGGGTCCGGCTCACGCCGGGCGGCGGCCTCACGGATGCGGCGGACGACCTCGGTGGTGGAGTGCTCCGGCACGTAGTCGACCATGACCACCTCGCCGCCGTAGCCGCGCACCACCTCCGTCTCGCGCAGCATCTCCGGCGAGTAGTCGCCGCCCTTGACGTACACCTCGGGTCGGAGCCGCTCGATGAGGGGGATCGGGGTGTCGGTCGCGAACACCGTGACGAGGTCGACGCAGGCCAGCGCCGCCAGGACGCCGGCGCGGTCCTCCGCCGGGTTGATCGGACGCTCCGGACCCTTCAGGCGGCGGACGGAGTCGTCGTCGTTGAGGGCGACGACGAGCAGGTCGCCGAGGTCACGAGCCTGCCGCAGGTAGGTGGTGTGTCCGCGGTGCACGACGTCGAAGCAGCCGTTCGTGAACACCACGCGCCGTCCCGCCTGGCGGGCACGTTCGACGGCGGCGGCGAGTTCGTCGTGGTCGACGACCGTCGCAGCGGGGGCGGTCACGGACTCGAGCAGGGCAGCGGCCGTGCAGACGGAGGTGCCGGCCTCGCGCACGACCACGTCGGCCGCGGCCTGTGCGACGGCGACGGCGTCACGGAGGGGTGCCCGGACCGCGAGCGCGACGGTGGCGGCCGCGCAGAACGTGTCGCCGGCCCCGGACGCCTGCTGCTCGGACGCCGGCGTCGCCCGGGTCCGGAAACCGTGGTCCTGGCCGGGCTCGAGCAGGACCGTGCCGTCGCGGTCGAGCGTGACCACGGCGGCGTGCGCTCCCGTCCGGGCGAGGACGTCCGAGCGGGCGTCGACGATCGCGGCCACACGTTCGGAACCCACCCCGAGCTCGCGACCGAGGAGGGCCGCTGCCTCGCCCGCGTTCGGCGTGACGAGGTCCGGACGGAGCGAGGACCACCGGGTGAGGTCGTGTGCATCGACGACCACGGCAGCGGGACGGTCACGGTCGAGCATCGGGACGACCTGCTCCGGGCGGACGCCCAGTCCGTAGTCGCAGACCACGGCGGCGTCCGCACAGCGGACGGCACGCGCGACGGCCTCGGCCAGGCGTGCTCCGTCGTCGGCCGAGGGCGTCTCGGCGAGCTCGTCGACGCGGACGACGACGCGATCGCCGCCGACGACGCGGGACTTCGTGGTCGTCCGGGCGCCCGGGACCTCGACGAGGAACGAGGTGTCGACCCCCGCCGCGTCCAACCGCTGGCGGAGCACGGCGCCGGACTCGTCGTCCCCGATCAGTCCGACCATGCGGACGCGCGCGCCGAGGGCCCTGGCGTTCACGGCGGTGTTCGCCGCGCCGCCCGGGACCGAGACGGTCTCGGTGACGCGGACGACCGGGGCGGGCGCCTCACGCGAGACGCGCTCGGCTTCGCCGACGGTCCACCGGTCCAGGATGCAGTCGCCGATGACCACCACGAGCGGTTCGCGGTCGTCGACGGTCGCGACGAGGTCGCGGACGAGTCGGACGTCGACGCTCATTCCGCACCTCCGGTGGGACGGGCGGGGGACCCGACGGCCGCTGCGGCGGCGGGCGGGGCCGGTTCGAGGTGCACGACCGTCGTGGTGGTCATCTCGTCGAGCAGGTGCGGGCCGTACCCGTAGCCGGCGCCCGACGCGCCGCGGGGTTGGGCGCTCCCGCCGGGCGCTCCGCCGAAGACGGCGTTCACCTTGACGGTCCCGACTGGGAGCGCCGCCGCGGCGCGCAGCGCGTTCCCGGTGTCGTTCGTCAGGACGGTGGCGGCGAGCCCGTACCGGTCGGCGGCGGCGAGCCGGAGGCCCTCGTCGAAGTCCTCGACGACGCGGACCGGCGCGATCGGGCCGAACGTCTCCTCGGTCATCGCCAGCATGTCGTCCGTGACCTCCGTGAGGACGGTCGCAGGGTAGAAGGAGCCGAGGCCGCCCGGGGTGACGCCGCCGGTGCGCACCGAGGCACCGCGCGCCACTGCGTCGTCCACGTGGGACTGCACCGTGCGCCGGAGCCGGTCGTCGACGAGCGGTCCGTACTCCGACGCCGCGGAGGCGGTCCGACGCTCGGCCTCGGCGACGAGTGCGGCGACGAACGGCTCGGCGACCTCGCGGTGCACGTACACCCGTTCGACGCTCGTGCAGATCTGCCCCGTGTTCGCGAACGCACCCAGGGCGACCTGCGACGCGGCCCACTCCGGGTCCACGCCGGCGTCGACCACGACCGCGTCGTTCCCGCCGTTCTCGCGGATCACGTGCGCGCGGGTCCGGGCCGCGACCTCGGCGAGACGATCACCCGTCGCCGTGGAGCCCACGTGGGCGTACACGTCGATGCCGTCCTGCTCGAGCAGCAGCTCGCCGGTGGTCCCGTCGCCGTCGACACCCACGAGGACGCCGTCGGGCAGGACCTCGGCGATGAGCGCGTTCAGCCGGGCGATCGTGGCGGGGGAGCGCTCGCTGCCCTTGTGCACGACGGTGTTGCCGGTGACGATCGCAGCGCCGAGGATGCCGCACGCCACCGCGACCGGGTCGTTCCACGGCGTGAGGGCGAGCACGACGCCACGGGGGTGCGGCACCGACCAGTCGGCGGCACCGTACTGGCCACGGAGGGCCTCACCGCGGTGCACGGGTCCCAGCTCGGCGTACTGCACGAGCGTGCCCACGCCCGCTTCGACGCCGCCGAGCGCGTCGCCCGGGACCTTGCCGGTCTCGCGGGTGTTGAGGTCGGCGAGCTCCTGCGCGTGCGCCCGGACGTTCGCGGCCGCGGCGTGCAACAGCGCGCCCCGCTCGGCCGGTGCGGTCCGTGCCCACGCCGGGGCCGCCGCTCGTGCACGGGCGACCGCGTTCCGGACGTCGTCCTCCGTCGACCGGCGCGTGGTCGACGCGACGGACCCGTCCACGGGGTTCGTCACCACCAGGTCGCGGTCGAGGTCGGCTTCGGTCGAGAGCGGGGCTTCGAGCGTCATGGGGTCCTTCCGGCAGACGGGCGGGAGTCGAACGCTGCTCGTGGTCGGCTGGACGCGCTCTCGGCTTCGCGCTTCTCGTCCATCCACGCCCGCTGCTGGGGAACCGACCGGAGCAGAACCGGTAGACGTGGTGTGTGCAACAGATCGGGAACGGTGGAGAACGCTTCGACGACGTGCGGGAGATCGCGGTGCTCCGCGGTGGGGGACTGGGCGACCTCATGTTCGCCGTCCCCGCGATCGAGGCGCTGGCTGCCGCGTACCCGCAGGCCCGCGTCACGCTGCTCGGGAGCCCCTCGGCACCGGCCGTGCTCGCCGGACGGACCGACGCCGTGCACGCGTTCGAGGAACTGCCGGTCGTCCCCGGGGTCCGCGACGCGGGGGACGACGCACCCGAACCCGAGGAGTTCTTCGACCGCCTCGCCGGCCGCTTCGACCTCGCCGTCCAGCTGCACGGCGGCGGTCGGAACTCGAACCCGTTCCTGCTCCGGCTCGGCGCCCGCCACACGGTCGGCACCGCGACGGAGGACGCCGAGGTCCTGGAACGCTGGGTGCGGTACGTGTACTACCAGCACGAGGTCCTCCGGGCGCTCGAGGTGGTGTCGCTCGCCGGTGCGGCCCCGGTCACGCTCGACCCGCGGGTCCGGGTGCGGGACGACGAGCGGGACGCCTGGCGCGAGCGGCTCGGCGTGACCCGGAAGCTGCTGGCCGTCCACCCCGGCGCGACCGATCCGCGCCGCCGGTGGAGTCCGGAGCGGTTCGCCGCGGTCGCCCGGGCACGGCTGGCGGCCGGGGACGACGTCGTGCTCGTCGGCGACCCCTCGGACGTGCCGGCCGCTGCCGCCATCGTCGACGCGCTCCCGGCGGACGCTGCCGACCGCGTGCACGACCTCACCGGGTCGCTGCCGCTGACCGAGCTGCCGGCGGTCCTCGCCGCGGCCGACGTCCTCGTGGGCGACGACTCCGGGCCGCGCCACCTCGCCGTGGCGGTCGGCACGCCGACGGTGGGGGTGTTCTGGTTCGGGAACGTCGTCAACGCCGGGCCGTTCGACCGCGGGCGCCACCGGGTGCACATGTCGTTCGTCACACGGTGCCCGGTGTGCGGGATCGACGTCACGCAGGTCGGCTGGTCGGCGGAGCGCTGCGAGCACGACCCGTCCTACGTCGACGAGGTGCAGCCGGAGGCGGTCCTGCAGGACGTCGAGGACCTGCTCGCGACCACCTGACGGCCGGGAGGCGCGCGGCGGCGCGACCGGCGGCGCGATCGGCGGCGCCGGTTGCGCGATCGGTGGCGGCGAGCGGGCAGGACACGCCGTGCGTGCTCGGTCGAGTGGGCGGAACCGGTCGGCGCGGCGCGCCGAGCGTGACGTGTCTTGCGTACTCGACCGTGGCGGGAGACGGACGGGNCCCGTCCGTCTCTGGCCGGGTGAGGCCTACGGCCAGCTCGGCTCCGTCGCCGGCATGATCGACAGCTCGCGGATCTCGCAGCCGGCGGGCTGGGCGAGCGCGAACAGGATCGAGTTCGCCACGTACTCCGGCTCGATGAGCTGCGCGTCCGGGCCCGGCTTGTACTGCTCCGTCCGGCCCTCGAAGAACGCGGTCCGCATGCCTGCCGGGATGATGTTCGTCACACCGACACGGCCCGCGGTCTCGGCGGCGAGGGCCTGCGAGAACCCGCGCACGCCGAACTTCGACGCGGAGTAGGCGGTGCCGTCGCCGACGCCCTTGAGCGCGAGCGACGAGGAGATCGTCACGACCCGGCCGTGCGTGGCCTCGAGTGCGGGGAGCGCCGCGCGCACGACGGCCGCCGTGCCGAGCAGGTTCACCGCGACGATCCGCTCCCAGTCGCCGGACGAGATGCCGCCGATGGGCGCGGGCTTGTCGATCCCCGCCGCCGTGACCACGGCGTCGAGGCCGCCGTGGCGTTCTGCCGCCTCGCGGACCGCGCGTTCGGTCGCCTCGGTGTCGGTCACGTCGACGGCGACGGCGTCGAGGCCCTCGGGCACGGCGTCGACACGCAGGTCGAGGACGATCGGCGTGCCGCCGGCCTCGGTGACCGCGGCGACGACGGCCGCTCCGAGTCCGGAGGCGCCGCCGGTGACGAGGACACGGCCGATGGGGGTGGTGGGGACGGGCATGGACTTCCTTCCGTAGGGGCGTGGTGCGGTGTGGCGGACGCCAGGCGCGGGGCGGTGCCGCTCCGCGCCTGGCGTCCGGCGGGTGGTGACGTCAGCCGACGCGTTCGATCGCGGCGGCGAGCCGCGTGGTGGAGCGTCCGGGGTGGAACGGGACCGTGACGACCCGTCCGCCCCACTCCGCCAGGGTCGCGGACTCCGGCAGTTCGCTCGCGGTGTAGTCGCCGCCCTTCGCCCACACGTCCGGGCGGAAGCGGCGGAGCGCCTCGTCCGGGGTGTGCTCGTCGAACACCACGACGGCGTCGACGCAGTCCAGGGCGAGCAGGAGTTCGACGCGGTCCTCCTGGCTCATGATCGGGCGGTCGGGTCCCTTCAGGGCGCGGACCGAGCTGTCGGAGTTGAGGCACACGACCAGGCAGTCGCCGAGGGCCCGTGCCGCGGACAGTGTGCGGGCGTGGCCGGCGTGCAGGAGGTCGAAGCACCCGCCGGTCGCGACGACGGTGCCGCCGGCGCTCCGGACGTCGTGCACGAGACGCATCGCGTCGCGGTCGGCACCGGGGACCCGGACCGGGGCGGGGCCGTCGTCCGCGAACAGGGCGGTGACGCCACCGGCAGCGAGGTACTCGGACGCGGCGGTCACCCCGGCGGTGACCGCGTCGGTGACGTCCGCGCCGGAGGCGAGTGCGACGGCGACGCTCGCGGCGAGCCGGTCCCCGGCGCCGCACGGGTCACCGGCGCTGACCGACGGAGCGGGGACGAACCGGTTGCCGGAGCGTCCGTCGGCGACGAGCGCGCCACGGTCGCCCAGGGTGACGGCGACCGCGCCGACGCCCCAGCGTGCGACGAGGTCCTCCGCGGCCTCGGTCGCGAAGGGGACACCCTGACCGGCGAGCCCCGTGAACCCCTTCGCCTCGGCGGCGTTGGGGGTCGCGACGGTGATGCCGGGCACCGGTTCCGCGCCCTTCGGGTGCGGGTCCCACACGACGGGGACGCGCTCGGCGACGCGTGCCAGGGCCTCGCGCAGCCCCGGGGCGGCGGCCACCCCGCGTCCGTAGTCGGCGACGACCACGGCGTCGACGTCGCCGAGGGCAGCGACCATCGCGTCGGTGGCGTCCGGGACGGGCGGGGTCGCGCAGCCCTCGTCGATCCGGACGAGGGCGTGGTCGACGACGCGCACGCGGGTCTTCACCGGGGTCGGGGCGCCGGACGGGCCGGCGACGACCGTGACGTCCGGCAGGAGGTCGCGGATCTCGGTCGCCCGGTCGTCGTCGCTCAGGACGGTGACGAGGGTGGTGTCGTGGCCGTCGCGCGCGAGCATCGTGGCGACGAGGCCGGCGCCGCCCGCTCGACGGTCGTCGGTGTGGACGTCGACCACCGGCACGGGAGCGTCGGGGCTCAGTCGTTCACTGGTGCCCGAGACGTCGATGTCGAGCAGGGTGTCGCCGACGACCGCGATGCGGAGGGGGCTGCGACCGCGCCCGGGCTGCGCTGCGCCGTGCGGCGACGCTGCGCCCTGGGGCGACGCTGCGGCCGTCATCGGCGACCGCCGCGGCGCAGGGCGGGCTCCATGGCCCGGCAGAGCGCGTGCACGAGCACCAGCTGCGCCTCCTGCACGTTCGCCGAGGGCCCGTCGATGCAGATCGCGTCGTCCACCGCCTCGGCGAGCGGGTTCGGCCGCGGACCCGTCATGGCGAGCGCACGGGCCCCGACGGCGCGGGCGGCCTCGGCGGCCCGGAGGAGGTTGGGGCTCTTCCCGCTGGTCGAGAGCAGCACGACGACGTCCCCGGCGCGGGCGTGCGCCGACACCTGGCGGGCGAAGACCTCGTCGTAGCCGTAGTCGTTCCCGATCGCCGTCACGGCCGAGGTCTCCGCGTGCAGCGAGATCGCGGAGTAGGCGGGGCGGTCGCCCTGGAAGCGGCCGGTGAGCTCCGACGTCAGGTGCTGCGCCTCGGCGGCGGACCCGCCGTTGCCCGCGGCGAGCAGACGACGGCCGGCGACGAGCCGGGCGGCGATGTCGTCCGCCCAGTCCGCGATGTGGTCCTTGTGGTCGACGAGCGACGCGATCACCGGGACGGAGGCCGCGACGTGGTCGAGCACGACGCGGGCACTCGCGGTGTCGGTCTCCTGCTCGATCCCGGTCTGCTGGTCGATGGTCATCGTGCGTTCCTCTCCGTCGGCTGTGCGGCGCGGGCGACCCGGCCGGCGTGGGTGGTCCGCGCGCGTGCGGTGGTCGGCGACGCGCTCACGGCGGTCGTGCCGGCGAGCAGCCGCTCGTAGACGCGCTCGCTGTCCGCCGCGACCTTCTGCCACGTGTAGCGCGCTTCGGCACGCTCGCGTCCGGCGCGTCCGTAGGCCTCGCGGCGCTCCGGGTCGTCGAGCAGCGACCCGACGGCGGCCGCGACGGCGGTCTCGTCGCGCGGCGGGACGTGCAGGCCGGTCGCGTCCTCGACGACCGTGTCGATGAGGCCGCCGACGCTCGACGCCACCACGGGGCGACCGCAGGCCATGGCCTCGAGCGGCACGATGCCGAACGGCTCGTACCAGGGAGCGCACACGACGACGTCGGCGCTCCGGTACACGGCCGGCATGTCGTGCTGCCCGAGCTGCCCGCGGAACGTGACGTGGTCGCGGATCCCGAGGGAGCGGGCGAGGGCGTCGAGTCGCTGGTACTCGGGATCGTCCGGCAGGTCCGCTCCGGCGACACCGGCGCCACCGACCACGACGAGTTCCACCTCGCGGCCCTCGTCGACGAGCTGCGCGAGCGCGGCGATGGTCGTCCCGACGCCCTTGCGGCGGACGAGCCGCGACGCGGAGAGGACGCGGAACGGACGGTTCCGTTCCTCGACGGGTCCGTCGGGGCGGAAGAGCGAGGTGTCGACGCCGCACGGCACGACGGAGATGCGGTGCAGCGGCACGCCGAGTGCCTTGAGCTCGAACGCCTCGTCGGAGCACGTCGCCACGACCTGGTCGACGCTCCGGCCGACGGCGGGTTCGATCCACTCGCGTTCGGCGGGGCTGGTGTCAGCGGCGCCCTGGTGGCGGCGCTTCACCACACCGAGCGCGTGGAAGGTCTGCACGACGGGGATGCGGACGCCGCCGGTGCGTGCCTGCACCTGGGCGACCGCCTCCAGGGCGGCGTGCCCGGACATCCAGAAGTGCCCGTGCACGACGTCCGGGCGGTCGACGAACCACTCGGCCGCGAGCACCGACGCGAACGTCCCCATGTACGGGAACAGCTCGTCCTTCGGGACGGCGCGGGCGGGACCTGCGTCGACGTGGACGACCTCGACGCCGGGACGCAGCGGCACCCGCACCGGCTGCGAGGCGTCGTCCCGGCGGGTGTACACCGTGACCTGGTGGCCGCGGTCGGCGAGCGCCCCGGACAGCTCGGCCACGTGGACGTTCTGCCCCCCGGCGTCGACTCCGCCGAGGACCGCGAGCGGACTCGCGTGCTCGGACACCATCGCGATCTTCATCGCAGACTCCCTTCGAGTGCGGCTCCCGCCGCCGTGTGCCGCCGCGCTCCGCGCGAGACGGCGTCGTCGAGCAGGTCGTCCCAGTCGGCGGTGAACCGGCCGAGTGCGTGTCGGGCCAGTGCGGCCTCGCGCGCGACGGCGCCGCGTCGTCGCGCTTCGTCCGGGTCCTCGGACAGGGTCCGGGAGGCGCGGACCAGCTCCTCGACGTCCGTCGCGATCGCGCCGGCCTCGGCGGGGACGGTCCGGGCCGCATCCGTCGTCGCGAGCACGAGCACCGGCATCGCCATGTGCATCGCCTCGATGAGCGAGAGGCCGAGCGAGGTCCACCGGTTCGGGTGGACGTAGGCGCGTCGTTCGGCGAGGGCGGCGTGCATCGGGTCGGACGGGACGTCACCGCGGGCGACGACGCGGTCCCCGAACCCGAGTTCGACGAGCCGTTCGGTGCCGATGCCCCAGACGTCGACCGGGGCCACCGTGGCGAACCGGGGCAGCAGGTCGGTGCCGACGACGCGGTTCCGGCGGACGGGCTCGTTGATGACGACGCCGAGGCGGTCGAGCGTGCCGGTGTAGATCGGCCCGGGGTCGACGACGCCGTGCTCCACGACGGTCGTGCGGGTGGTGCCGCAGTCCCACATGAGCGCGTTCCAGTGCGTCACGTGGGCGATCGTGAGGTCGTCGCGGTCGCGGAACGGGTGCAGGCTGTTCGGCACGTCGACGCGCGGTGCGTTGTGCTCCACGAACACCATCGGGACGTCGCGACCGGCGAGCAGTCGCCGTGCTTCGTCGAACTCCTCGGTGCGCTGCAGCACGACCACGTCCACCTCGGCCTCGGCGACGTCCGCCGGGTCGATCTCGATCGCGGACGCCGGCCAGTCCCGGCCGCCCCGGCCGAGGCCCCAGGCGTCGCGCGCCTCGGTCGTCGGGATGAGGTACTCGTGCGGGCCGCGGACGAAGGCGTCCATCCAGCCGCCGTGCACGTGCCACACGAGGATCCGCATGCAGGGCCTTTCGTCGGGGTCGTCAGGAGGAGAAGGAGGAGCAGTGGCGCACGCTACGCACGGGCGTCTGTCGTCCCACGCAGGTTCGTGTGTTCCATCCGGGAAGCGCGGTCCAGGAGTCGCTCGTGGGCTGCCAGCACGTCCTCGACGCGGACGTCGGAGAGGCAGGGGTGTCCGGGCACGGGGCACTCGCGGGCACGGCTCAGTCGGCACGGCGCCGACTGGTCGCCGAGGAGTTCCACGAGCGGGGCGTACGGGGCCCACTTCACGGCGGGGACCACGGGCGAGAACAGGCTCACGACGGGGGCACCGACGGCGGCGGCGAGGTGCGCGGGTCCGGTGTTCCCGACGACGACCACCTCGGCGCCGGCGAGCACGGCCGCGAGTTCGGCGGGCGACGTCCGTCCGCCCAGGTCGATGCCGGTCGTGCCCGCCACCGACGCGGTGAGTTCCCGTTCCCCGGGGGAGCCGGTGACCACGACGGGCACCCCGCGCTCCGCGTAGGCGGCGACCAGCTCGCGGTGTCGTGCCTCGGGCCAGGACCGGGCCGGGACGCTCGCGCCCGGGTGCACGACGACGTACCGGTCGAGCGCGGCGACGACCGCGGGTGCCGCCGCGTCGCGTCGGACGGCCAGGCCGCCGGTGTCGCCGGAGGGCAGCCGGAACCCGGCCGCCTCCGCGATCCGCAGCGCGCGCTCCGGTTCCGGCAGCTCCTCGGGGAGGTCCTCGCCCGGCCGCAGGCGGACGTCGAGGAGCGAGCCGGGGTGGTCGACCGACGCCCCGGTGATCCTGGGGACACCCGCGAGCCGCAGGAGGAGGGCCACGGGCAGCGGCGACTGGTGGAACGAGGTGAGGACGACGGCCTCGTCGGGCTGCACCTCGGTCACCAGGGCGCGGAACTCGCCGAGCACGGCGTCGTCGATCGGGCGGGCGGTCTCGGTGACCCACGGCGCCGCCCACACCCGCACCTGGTCGACGCCCGGCAGGAGCGCGGCGGCCGGCGCCCCCTGCGGGCCGCAGAGCATCGTCACGTGGGACGCCCCGGCGGCGACCGCCCGGACGGCGGGACCGGCGACCAGGACGTCCCCGAAGGAGTCCAGCCGCACGACGAGGACGCGCGGGCGGTCGTCGGTCACGACCGGACCGCCGCGGTGCGCGCGAGCACGAGGGTGACCGCCTCGTCGAGGTCGGCCGCCACGGTGGTGGCAGCGTCCACCTCGTCCTGCCGGGTCCGGTCGGTGGGGACGAGCACGCCCTGTGCGCCGGCGGCGACCGCGGCTCGGACGTCCGCGCCGATGTCACCGACGACGACGATCTCGGCGGGGGAGATGCCCAGCTGCTCGGCGGCGTCGAGGACCATGCCCGGGCGC
The DNA here is from genome assembly GCF_052045775.1 of Curtobacterium sp. 22159. NCBI lineage: Bacteria > Bacillati > Actinomycetota > Actinomycetes > Micrococcales > Microbacteriaceae > Curtobacterium > Curtobacterium sp. 22159. Next base: position 339,141 of record NZ_JBQEPN010000002.1, on the reverse strand, counting down.
GGTTTCCGGCACCGGCACCCGTCGTCGGCGTCGTGCGGGCAGACGCGCCACACGTCGAAGGGACCCACGAGTTCGTCCACCCGTGCGTTCGTCGCGTCCACCTGGTCGCGGGTCGCGAGGCCCTTCGCGATGGCGGACTGGTTCGTGACGACGCCCAGCGCCAGTCCGGCGGCGCGGGCGCGTTCGACCGCGCGGTGTGCTCCGGGCACCGGCACGACGAGGTGCGGATCGGCGTTGTAGGGGACGTCGATGACGAGCGTGTCGTCGCGGTCGAAGAGCAGGCCGCGGATGACGCGGTCCGGAGCGAGAGCCATGCTCCCTGGATACCGGCGCGCGGCATGGCGTCCGCGCAGGAAGCGTGGTGCGCCGAGGACGCGTGGCCGGACACGCTCCCCGTCGCCGGGGGCTAGCGTCGGACGGGTGACCGCCGTCGACTCCCTGCCCCCGTCCGACGGGCGCCCCGAGCTCCTCGTGCTCCGCGCCATCAAGCTCGGCGACCTCCTCGTCGCCGTGCCGGCCCTGCACGCACTGCGCCGGGCGTTCCCCGACCACCGGATCACGCTCGCCACCACCGCGTGGCTCGCGCCGGTGGTCGAGCTCCTGCCGGAGGTCGACGTGCACCTCGCGCAGCACGGGCTCGACCACCCGATCGGCGCCGATCGCGGCGTCGTCGACGTCGCGGTGAACCTGCACGGTGCGGGCCCGGAGTCGTCCGACCTGATCGCGGCGCTCGGCGCCCGTCGGGTGATCGGGCACGCCGACCCGGTGCACGGCTTGGACGGTCCGGTCTGGCCGGACGACGTCCACGAGCGCGAGCGGTGGACCCGACTGCTCGACTGGCACGGCATCCCCGCCGACCCGGACGAGGTCGCGATCGCGCGCCCGGCGGCCGACCCGGCCCTGGCCGGCGCAGCGGTCGTGCACATCGGCGCGTTCCACGGGGCGCGGCACTGGCCGACGGACCGCTTCGCCGAGGTGGTGCGCGTACTGCGAGCGCGCGGCCTCGACGTCGTGCTGACGGGAGGCGCGGACGACGTCGAGCGCGCCGCCGCCGTCGCGCGGGCGGCCGGGCTCGGAGAGGAGGCCGTCCTCGCCGGCGTCCTCGGGTTGCAGGAGTTCGCCGGGGTGATCGCCGCCGCGCGGTTGGTCGTGACGGTGGACACGGGGGCCGCGCACCTCGCGTCGGCGTACGGCATCCCGTCCGTCGTCGTGTTCGGTCCCGCTCCGCCCGAGGCGTGGGGGCCGCCCGCGTCGGGGCCGCACGTCGTCCTGACCGACGCCTCGGTTCGCCTCGGCGACGTCTTCGCCGAGGACCCCGATCCGGCGCTGCTGGCGGTCGGGGTCGCCGACGTGCTCGCCGCGGTGGACGGGCTCGGTGTGCACGGGCCGGATGCTGTGACCGGCGGCGTGGCCTCCCGGTAGCGTCGCCGACGAGCAGCTCGGACACGCCGGGTGCTCGTGAGGAGACGAACGTGTTCGAAGCCGCGAACATCCGGGACTGGATCGGGCTGCCCGTCGTGGACGAGTCCGACGACAAGATCGGGAACCTCGAGAGCATCTACTACGACACGGCGTCCTCGGAGCCGGCGTTCGGTGCGGTGACCACGGGGCTCGTCGGGTTCCAGAAGCTCGTGTTCGTGCCGCTGCTCGGCGCCCTCGTCGCCCCGAAGCACCTCCGTGTCGCCTACCCGAAGAAGCTCGTCAAGGACGCGCCGACGATCGCCACCGACGGTGAACTCGACGCGGCGCTCGAGCCGGAGCTCTACCAGCACTACGGGCTGCCGTACCAGACCGGCAGCGGGGGCGAACGCCGACTCGGCCGACGCTGAGCGACGGCCGCTAGCCTGGTCGGTCCGACCCGTCCCTGGAGGCCGACCTGATCCGTTCCGTCCGTTCGACGTCGCTCGCGGCGCTGGCGGTGCTCGTCGTGGTCCTCGGGACCGTGCTCGGCGGTGCCACCGGTGCGACGGCCGCCCCGATGTGGCCCGTGCCGGTGCCGTACCCGGTGACGGACGACCCGGCTGAGACGCTCGCCGCGGTCCCGCCCGGGAGCGAGTACGTCGCGCTCGGGGACTCGTACTCGGCCGGGTACGGACTGTCCGATCCCACCCGGTTGCCGACGAACGCGTGCGGGCAGTCGGCGCGGGACTACCCGCACCGCGTCGCAGCCCGGTTCGGACTCGCGCTCACCGACGTCACGTGCGCCGGCGCGACGAGCGAGGACGTGACGAGTCGCTCGCAGTTCCGTGGCGTTCCGCCGCAGGTCCGCTCGCTCTCCGCCCGCACACGCCTGGTGACCTTGACGATCGGCGGCAACGACGCGGACCTCTTCGGCACCGCGGCCTCGTGTCTGGCGCTCTCGGCGCAGGGCCCGGTGTTCTCGGGTCGGGACGCCCCGTCGTGCCGGAGCACCCTCGTCTCCGACGGCGTCGACCAGCTCGGCGCGAAGATCGATTCCCGCGTGGCGCTCGGCATCGCGGACACCCTGGCGGCAGTCAAGCGGGCCGCCCCGAACGCCGTGATCGTGTTCCTCGGGTACCCGGCGATCTTCCCGGACGCCGACCACACGCCGAAGGGCGGTTGCTTCCGGTCCGCACTCGACCTCGGCTCCCTCGCCGGGTCCTTCCCCGAGGACTCGTACCCGTTCACGAACACCGACGTCCGCTACCTCCACCGCGTCCAGGAGCGGCTGAACGACGTCTCGAGGTCCGCTGCCGACGCAGCCGGGGTCCGGTTCGTCGACGTGTTCTCGTCGACGCAGGCGCACTCCGCGTGCGCGACGCGCAAGCCGTACGTCTCCGGCGTCTCCCTGGACGGCTCCGCCAACCTGCGGCGCATCGACCTCCAGCCGGGTGCCCTGCACCCGAACCCGCGTGGCGTGGCGTACCTCGCCAAGCGCGTCGCGTCGGCGGCCCGGGAGCTCGCCGGCTGACCCGCGGTGTCGGCCGGCCGGCGTCAGGCGCTGACGCCGACCGGTTCGGTGTGGGCCGCGGGCGGGACGACGCAGACCGGCGAGACGGTCTCGCGCAGGACGTCGTGGAGCACCGCGCCCGACAGCGCCCGGACGTGACCGAGGCCGAGCACCACGAGCGACGCCCGCCGGGTGTGCGACGCGATGGCGTGCCCGGGGTGCCCCTCGACGAGCAGCGGGTGGAAGCGCACGTCCGGGTGACGCGCGGTGAGCTCGGCCGTCACCCGCTGCAGCAGCTCGGCGTTCCGCGCCCGCCAGCGCATCGGGTCCTCGGCGAAGTCCGTCAGCCCCGTCCGGGTCAACACGGGCATCTCCCACGCTCGCAGGAGCGTCACGCGGCGGTGCCGACGGTGTGCCTCGTCGACGGCGATCGCGACGGCTCGTTCGTCGATCGGTTCCTCGACCGCGAGCACGACGTCGCCGTCGATCGGGTGCGGCCCGTCCGGCACGACCACGGTCGGCACCGCCGCACGTTCGGCCACGCGCGCCGGATCGCCCCCGGCCGTCGACCCCCGCCGACCGCGGTACGTCCCGATGACGAGCAGGTCGCCGCCGTCGGACTCGTCGACGAGCGCCGTAGTGAAGGGTCCGGCGTGCCGTCGCACCTCGACCTCGGCGTCCGGCAGCGCGGCACGTGCGGCGTCCGCGAGGGCGTCGGCGACCCGCTTCCCGTCGGGCCCGGCGCGGCCCTCGATCGCCGGGTCGACGCCGATCACGCGGATCCGGCGTGCCTCGGCGCCGATGCGGTCGGTGATCCAGCGCAGGGCTTCGTCGTGCGGCTTCGCCGCGTCGGCGGCCAGGGTGACCGTCGTCCACTGTTCGTCCATCCCGATCGACCTCCTCGTCGCGGGGCCTTCCGGGGCGTCGCGTGGCGCTCCGTGGCTCGCAAACTACTCCCGCTGCGGAGCCCGCGTAGCGTTGCGGAGCGTGGGTGTGCTGAGTGCGGGACTGCTGCTGTACCGGGACGGCGACGACGGCGTCGAGGTGTACGTCGCGCACATGGGCGGACCGTTCTGGCGTGGACGTCCGCGGGCGTGGTCGATCCCGAAGGGGCTGGCCGAGGGCAGCGAGGACCCCCTCGAGACCGCGCGTCGGGAGTTCGCGGAGGAGATCGGCGTCCCCGCACCCGACGGTCCGCTGCTCGACCTCGGCGAGGTCCGGCAGTCGTCGGGCAAGGTCGTCCGGGTGTTCGCCGTCGCCGCACCGGGCTTCGAGGTCGACGAGGTCCGGTCGAACACCGCCCGCATCGAGCTCCCACGCGGTTCCGGCCGGTTCGTCGAGGTCCCCGAGGTCGACGAGGCACGGTGGGTGTCGGTCGACGGAGCACGGACGCTCCTCGTCGCCGGTCAGGTCGCTGCGCTCGACCGGTTGATCGACGCGATCGGTTGATCGTCGCGAGCCGTCGGTCCGGTCGACCGGATCAGCGTGCGCCACCCCGGTCCCCGGGGCGATCGCGTTCCGGGCGGTGTTCGCGGTCCGGGGATAGCTTGGACCGGCGTCGTGGCACGCGGCGCTCGGAGCAGGGGAGTGTTGCATGCGGCGATGGCGGGCGGTCACAGCGGGGCTGACGGGGATCGTGCTCGGGGCGGGGTTGGCGGTCGGTGGGGCGACGAGCGCCTCGGCCGCACCGGCCGGGCACTGGGGCACGTTCACCCTCAGCGGGACCAACAAGGACTACACGGGCACGATGACGCTGCCCGGGTTCCCGGACACGACGTTCACGTCGGATTCCCGGCAGTCGACGGTCGTCAGCGGCGCTTCGACCTGGCAGGGTCCGTCGACCGGTCCGGGCGCTGCCTACGGTTCGAGTCGTGGCAACACGTACCTGAACCAGCGACCGAACGCCGACTCCCCGACGGCGAGTGCGGCGTCGACCACCACCTACACCTTCGACGGCCCGACGCCCGGCAACGGGAGCTGGTCGTTCGTCCTCGGTGACATCGACGCCGACCAGGCGACGATCGCCGCGACCCTGCAGGGCGGTGCCGCGGCGTCGGCGGCACAGCTCGGGTACCAGGGCTCCTACAACTCGTGCTCCTCGGTCTCGCCCGGCGGCTGGTCGTGCCCTGCCGATCCTGGTGGCGTCCCCGCCGGGAAGGACGTCCCGACCTGGGACCCTGGGACGCGCACGCTGACCGGGAACACCGCCGCGAACGACACCTCCGGGGCGAGCGCGTGGTTCACGCCGACCGTCCCGCTCGAGACGTTGACGATCACGTACCAACAGCGCAGCGGCTTCCCCGTGTACCAGACCTGGTTCGCGAACCGCACCGCCGGGATCAGCGGCACGGCGACGCTCGACGGCGCGCCGATCCCCGGCGCGACCGTCACCGTGACCGCCCCGCGCGGCACCGTGTACACGACGACGGCGAACGCGGACGGCGCCTACGCGTTCCCGCAGCTGCCCGTGATCGGTGGCTACACCGTGGCGGTCACCCCGCCGGACGGCGCGACCGGTCCGGACCAGCCGATCGTCGTGTCGCTCAACACCGCCCCTGGTGGAGCGGATGCCGTCGCGGACTTCCCGTTCACGACGCCCGACCCGGCGACCACGTCCGTGATCGGCACCGTGACCGACTCAGCGGGCAACCCGGTCGCGAACGCTCCGGTGGTCGTCACCGACCCGGCCGACCCGGCCGGACCACCGCTCGTCGACACCACCACGAACAGCGCAGGCGCCTACACGGGCTCTGACCTGCCCGCCGGCACCGACCTCGCCGTCTCGGTCGCCGGCGCGCCCGCGACCACGATCACCACCGGTGCTGCGGGCGGCGCACCGACCGAGCCGGACGCGGTCGTCGCCCCCGCTGCGGTCGTCGCGACGATCACCGGCGTCGTCTCCCTCGACCGCACACCGGTCCCGGCCGGCGCCGTCGTCGAACTCGTCGACGCGGACGGTGCGGTCGTCGGTTCGGACACGACGGACGCCGCCGGTCGGTACACGTTCGCGACCGTCGCCGGCACCTACACGGTCCGCACCACCGTGCCGGTGCCCGGTGCCACGGGCTCGACCGCGAACCCCGTGACGGCGACCGCCGGGACGACCGTGCAGTCGAACCTCCAGTTCGCGACCCCCGCGGCACCGGTCGCCGTCACGACGAACATCCCGGGCAGGGTGCTCGACACGAACGGCGCCGCGGTGCGCGGTGTCGAGGTCACGGCGACGCCGACCGACCCGGACGCCGGCGCCCCGGTGCGCACGACCTCGGGCTCCGACGGGACGTTCGACCTCAGCGGACTGCAGCCGGACACCGAGTACGTGGTCGCCGTCGAGGGGGCGGACCCGGTCACGATCACGACACCGGACAGCGGCGCCGCGGACGCGATCGTGTTCGCAGTCGCGGCCGTGGCGCCGAGCCCTTCCGTCAGCGCGTCGGCCGGCACCACCCCCGTGTCGACGGTCGGTGGCACGCCGACGGGTGGCGCGCTCGCCTACACCGGTGCGGACGTGACGCCGGGGATCATCGCGGCAGGCGTGTTGGTGCTCCTCGGCGCGGGCCTGCTGACCTTCCGAGCGGTGCGCAACCGCCGCCGGAGGCACCTGCAGGACTGATCCACCCTGCGAGCGGGGCGGGAGCGGCGCTGCCGGTCCCGCCCCGCCGCGCTGCCGGTCCCGCCTCGCCGGACTCCGCCAGCGCTCCCGAGGGTGCACGACACGCCGCGTGCGTGTCGCCGAAGGGCCACGAAGCGCCGCTTCCCGAGGCCGAGAGTGACGGATCGGGCACACTCGCGAAGGCGAGCGCGTGCGCGCGTGCCTCAGCGGCGCCGCTGCGTCGGCACGGACGCCGTGGCCACCGCGACCGACCCGGTCAGGGTCTGTAGCGCACGCGACACCACCGGCACCGACGTCGTGACCACCGCGAGCGACGACGTGATCGCCTCGATCGACGATGTCGACAGGTGCTCCTGGTGGTGCGAGTGCACCGGGAAGCCCCGACGCGCCGCGACGACCACGCCGAGCGACCCGAGCAGCACCGCGGCACCGGCGAACGGCACGGACTGCAACCCGATCGTGCCGAGCGCCTGGCCGCCGATCGCCGCGCCGGCCGCGATGCCGATGTTCGACGCGCCGTTGACCAGCGCTCCCGCGATGTCGGGCGAGACGCCGCCGGTCCGGATCGCCGCCGCCATGAAGAGCGTGCCCGTCGTGCCGTTCGCCGCCATCCAGAGGCCGGCGACGACCATCGTGCCGAGCAGGGACCCGTGCACGAACGGCAGCGCCGCGAGTGCGCCGGCCATCACGGCGACGGCAGCGATGAGGGTCTGCCGCGGGGCACGGTCGACGAACGTCCCGGCGAGCCAGAGCCCCACCACGCCCGTGCCGCCGAGCAGCAGGAGCGCCCCGCTCACCATGCCGGAGGCGAGTCCGGCATCGACCGCGTACGGGCCGATGTACGTGTACACGACGTAGTGGCCGGCGAACAGCAGCAGGTCGGCGACCACGACCGAGAGCAGCCCCGTCCGTGCCCATGCACGAGGCGAGCCGATGTGCGGCGACGACGCACCGCGGACACTCGGCAGGAAGAGCAGCGCGACGACGGCGAGGGTGGCGGCCGCGACGGCGACGGCGCCGACGGCGGGACGCCAGCCGACCGACTGCGCGGCCCAGGTCGCGACGGGGACGCCGATGACGAACCCGAGGGAGCTGCCGGAGTAGACGAACGCGATCGCCCGGCCGGCGAGCCGCGGCGGCACGATCCGGGTGGCGTACGCCGAGGCCACGGAGAAGAACAGTGCGTGGGCGACACCGCCGACCACCCGGCCGGCGCAGACGACCGCGAACGAGGGCGCGAGCGCGATCATCACGTTCGACACCGCGTAGCCGACGAGCGTCGACACGAGGACCGCCTTGCGCGGCAGCCGGGCGGTGAGGGACGTCAAGGGGAGCGCCAGGATCGCCACGGCCGCGGCGTAGACGGTGACGACGATGCCCATGGTCGACTCGGACACGCCGAGGTCGGCACTCATTGTGCCGAGCAGCCCGACGGGCATGAGCTCCGTCGTGATCGCGAAGAACGTCGCGAGACCGAGCACGGCGATGCCGACGATCGAACGGGTGGTGACGGTGATCGGCCGCGTGTTCGTCGACACGGCCGAGGTGGTGGTGTTGGTGGACACGGTGCTGACCTCCTCCGGGGAACGGTGGAGCGCGCGTCGGTGCCGTCGTGACGTGACGACGACTCGTCCGGTGGGTGCCGGTCGACGATGCGCGCTCGCTGTGGTGTGTGGGTTGTGGGTACGACTCCACGGCGAGTGCGCTCTTCCAGTGTTGCACGCCCCGTCCGGGCGACGCGAGAGCGTTGGCCGTGAAAGTCCTCGGAGCGCTCCAACGGCGGTGGGACCGAGGCATTCCCGATCAGTTCTCGTTGGTCACGGTGCCCTGTACGCCTCCGCCGCGGAGCGTCAGCGTCAACGTGCCGCTCATCGACTGCGCCGACAGCGACACCGAGCCGTGCAGCGCGTCCGCCCGGGGGTAGCAGGCGGAGGTCGACTCCAGGCGGTTCGCGGTCGCCACCAGGCAGATCGTCGAACGGTCCGTCCCGACGCCCGCCCACACGGCCCACGGCGTCTGGAGTGAACCGCCGTCCAGCTCGCGGTTCGTGAAGATCAACCGGGTCGTCCGCAGGCTCACGGGCGCCTCGACCGGTCCCGGCAGCTGGTCCGCGTAGGTCTGCGGCTCGTCGAGCAGGTCCTCCAGCGTGATCGTGCCGGCGCTCGGCGTGACGCTCGGGGCTGCCGCCGTGTCCGGGCGCGAGGTCCCGACGACCGTCCCGGCCGCGAACGCGACGCCCACGGCGGCCGCGACGCCGAGCGTGATCCAGATCCGTGGTCGGCCCATCCAGGGAGCGCGCGCGGTCCGGTCGTGGCCCGGGAGGCGCGGTTCGGCCCCGTCGGCGTGGGTCACCGTGGTCTCGTCCCCACCCGGCTCATCGTGCTCGTCCGCGCCGGTGGGGCCCGGCGTCGGTACGGCCCGCTCGAGAGCGGGAGCGGGAGCGGCGGGAGCGTGGTGCCGCCGGTGTCGACCGAGCTGTTCGAGCGCGGCCCGGGCCTCGGCTGCCTCCGCATCGGAAGTCGCACCGCCCCAGGCGATCGCCTCGAGCCGTGCTCGCTCTGCTGCCACGTCGTCGTCGGCCATGTGCACTCCCGGTCCGGTCGCACTGTCCTGCTCATCGTCCCACCGCCTCCGGGTCGGCGCGCGCCCAGTTCGTGGGGCGTAGACGGGTGTGATGAGCGACAAGCGCGATCCCGATCCGGAGACCCTCGAGCCGCTGAGCCACGACACGCAGTCCGGCGAGGCCGACTACGTGGCGACGAGCCCGGGTGGATCGGGCACCGAGCGGCACGTCCCGCTCCCGGAGGAGGAGCAGGGGCGCGGCACCGAGTACGACCCCGTCGACCAGGGCCCCCAGCAGGAAGGGCAGGGCGGCTGACACCGGCGGGCGGAGGGCGGGCGCCGGGCGACGGCGCGCGTGTCAGGCGATGACGCGCCGGAGCACCGCGCGCTCACCGAGCGTCCACCCGGCACTCGTGACGACGTAGAGCGCTGCGGCGAGGGGCGCGATCGCCGCGAACACCACCGTGACGAACGGTGCGAACCGACCTATCGACGCCATCGCTGCGCCGCCCGGCACCCCGGCGTCCGGCACGGCGGCGGGGTTCCATCGCAGGTTCGCCCGCCGGGTGGCCTCGACCACCACGGCGAGCACGGCGAGCAGCAGCAGGACGACCCAGGCGTGCGCCCAGAGCGGCGAGGTGAGCACGGCCACGAGCGAGTGGCCGAGCGGGACGCCCGCGAGCGTCGCCGCGAGCAGGGTGTTCGTCGCGCCGTCGATCGTGGCGTGCGTGAACAGCGTGTACACGAGCGAGAGCACCGGGGCCTGCGCGAGCACCGGCAGGCATCCGGCGAGCGGTGACACCTTCTCGTTCGTGTAGAGCTCCTGCATCGCGCGCTGCAGGCGTTCCGCGTCCTTGCCGTACCGCTTCCGGAGCGCGGTGATCTGCGGGGCGAGCCGCCGTCGGTCACGTTCGGCGCGCACCTGCAGCACGGCGAGCGGGAGGAGCACGGCTCGCACCGCGAGGGTGAGCAGCACGACGGCGGCGGCCGCGGCGAGGCCCCCGGCGAGCGGGGTGAGCGCCGCGGTGGTCGCGGCGACGAGTCCGGCGCCGCCGTGCAGCAGCGGCGCGATGACGGGCAGGGTGGTGAGGTCCATGACGTTCCGATCGGTTCGGCGGGAGGGGTCGCGTGTGCGGCCCGGCCACCGGTCGGTGGTCAGGCCGGGGCGACGGCTCCCGGTGCCCGCGGTCGGGCGTGCCCGTCGGCGTCCGGGTGGCTCCACGCGATCCTCGTGGCCAGGTCGACCGAGGCACGCGCGGCCGCGACCCGGGGCACGGGCAGCAGTCCGAGCACGAGCGCGAGCACGGCGGCGACGAGGACCGCGACGGCCACGGCGGTGATCCCGACCGCTGCCGCCGCGAGGAGGGGGACGGCCGCGACCGAGGGGTCGCCGAGGACCAGCGCGGCGGTGACGCGCAGGAGCAGCTCGACGACGGTCATGGTCCGTTCAGGGTATCGCCCGCGTGCCGTCGCGGCCGAAGTGGCTGGTCAGGGCAGGATCGTGCCCATGACCGCAGGTTCGCCGAGCACCCCAGCGACCGTCGCCCTCGAGCGTGCCGGGGTCCCGTACACGCCGCACGTGTACGAGCACCACGAGACCGCCACGAACTTCGGCGAGGAGGCGGCGGCGGCCCTCGGGCTCCGGCAGGAGCAGGTGTTCAAGACCCTCGTGGTGTCCGTCGACGGCGCCCTCGCCGTGGCGATCGTGCCCGTGTCGAACCGACTCGACCTCAAGGCCATCGCGGCGGCCGTCGGTGGGAAGAAGGCGACGCTGGCGGACCCGGCCCTGGCGGAGAAGCGCACCGGCTACGTCGTCGGCGGCATCAGCCCGGTGGGCCAGCGGACACGCCTGCGCACGGTGCTCGACGAGTCCGCCCTGGCGTACCCGAGCATCTTCGTGTCCGGCGGCCGTCGCGGCTTCGACATCGAGGTCGCGCCGGCCGACCTCGTGCGGGTGACGGAGGCCACTTCGGCGCCCATCGCCCGGGCTTGAGTCGAGCCGCCGCAAGTTTCTTCCACGACCGGGAATGACCCGGCCCCTCCTGCGTTGCATTGAGTCGAAGGCACTCAAGTTCCCAGGAGGTCCCTTTGCCAGCAACGTTCGGCCCGACCGGCGGCAACGACTCGTTCGACGAGTTCCTCGCACGTCTGCTCGCGGCACAGGACACCGGGGCCCAGCGATCCGTACCGCTGGGACGCCCGGTCGACATCACCCGGCTCCTCAGCCGGCGTACCCACGAGCTGCTCCAGCGCACCGCCCAGTACGCGGTCGAGCAGGGCCAGCACGAGGTCGACGCACTGCACATCCTGCACGTGCTCGTCCGCACCGACCCCTTCACCGCCGTCGTCCGTCAGGCCGGCGTCGACCCGGAGCAGCTCGCCGACGAGATCGAGCAGCGCCTCCCGGTCGCCCGTGAGCCGCAGGGCGAGCCCACCGGTCGCCCGGCACTCACCGGCACCGCGCAGCGCATCCTGCTCGAGGCCACCCAGGCCGCCCGCGGTTTCGGCAGCACGTACACCGACCCCGAGCACGTCTTCTTCGCGCTCGTCATGGACCAGGACACCGTCACCGGGCAGTTGCTCGCGAGCGCCGGCGTCACCCCGCAGGTCATGCAGGACTACGCCCAGCAGGCCGCGGCAGCAGCACGAGAGGGGCGACCCATGCCCGGCACCACCGAGGCCGACCAGGCCCGCAGCGATTCCGACACCCCGACGCTCGACCAGTTCGGCACCGACCTCACCGAGCGCGCCCGCGACGGCCGCATCGACCCGGTGATCGGCCGCGCCGACGAGATCGAGCAGACCGTCGAGATCCTGCTGCGGCGCACCAAGAACAACCCCGTCCTCATCGGCGAGCCCGGTGTCGGCAAGACCGCGATCGTGGAGGGCCTCGCCCAGCGCATCGCGGACGGCGACGTCCCCTCGCTGCTCCAGGGCAAGCGCGTCGTCGCGCTCGACCTCGCCGGCATGCTCTCCGGCACGCGCTACCGCGGCGACTTCGAGGAGCGCCTGACGAAGGCCATGGACGAGATCGCGGCGCACGCCGACGAGCTCATCGTCTTCGTCGACGAACTCCACACCGTCGTCGGCGCCGGTGGCGGCGGTGAGGGCGGCTCGATGGACGCCGGCAACATCCTCAAGCCCCGCCTCGCCCGCGGCGACCTGCACATGGTCGGCGCGACGACGCTGAACGAGTACCGCCGGATCGAGAAGGACGCCGCACTCGAGCGTCGCTTCCAGCCCGTGACGGTGGGGGAGCCGAGCGTCGAGGACGCCGTGGCCATCCTCACCGGGCTCGCTCCGCGGTACGCCGAGCACCACGGGGTGACCTACACCGAGGACGCCCTCCGCGCCGCCGTCGTGCTGTCGCACCGCTACGTGACCGACCGGCACCTGCCCGACAAGGCCATCGACCTCATCGACCAGGCCGGCGCCCGCCGTCGCCTCGCGCTGTCGGGCGACGTGGACGTCGACGCCCTCCGCGCGCAGATCGCGACGCTGACCGCGTCGAAGGACGCGGCGGTGGCCGAGGAGCACTACGAGGAGGCGTCGCGTCTCCGCGACGAGATCGACGGACTGGAGGCGCGGATCACCGCCGCCTCGGAGGCGGACGCAGGTCGCGCCTCCCGTCAGGAGCAGGTGGGCACCTCGATCACGGAGGACGACATCGCGGCCGTGGTGTCGCGCGCCACCGGCATCCCGGCGACCCGTCTGTCCGGAGGCGACCGCTCCCGTCTCGCCGCACTCGAGGAGGAGCTCCACGAGCGCGTCGTCGGCCAGGACGACGCCGTGCGCGCCATCGCGACCGCGGTCCGGCGCAACCGGACCGGCATGGGTGACCCTCGTCGCCCCGTCGGCAGCTTCCTGTTCCTCGGCCCGACGGGTGTCGGCAAGACCGAGCTGGCCAAGGCCCTGGCGGTGTCGTTGTTCGGCGACGAGTCGGCGATGCTGCGCTTCGACATGAGCGAGTTCGGCGAACGCCACACCGTCTCGCGGCTGGTCGGTGCCCCTCCGGGGTACGTCGGCTACGACGAGGCCGGGCAGCTCACCGAGCGCGTCCGCCGCAACCCGTACTCCGTCGTGCTCCTCGACGAGGTCGAGAAGGCCCACCCGGACGTGTTCAACCTGCTGCTGCAGGTGCTCGACGACGGGCGTCTGACGGACGGTCAGGGTCGCACGGTCGACTTCCGGAACACGGTCGTCATCATGACGTCGAACATCGGCTCGGAGTTCCTCGCGTCGCGCTCCGGCGCACTCGGCTTCTCCGCGTCGGCGGACGGCGGCTACTCGGACGACGACCTCCGCGCCCGGGTGATGGGCAAGCTGCGCGAGTCCATGCGGCCGGAGTTCATCAACCGCATCGACGACATCGTGCTGTTCCGCAAGCTCGAGCCGACGCAGCTGCGGTCGATCGTCGACCTGCTGCTGCAGGACACCGCACTCCGCCTGCTCGCCCAGGGCATGACGCTGTCGGTGTCGGACGCCGCCGTGGGGTGGCTCGCCGAGCACGGGTACGAGCCGGAGTACGGCGCCCGGCCGTTGCGCCGTCTCATCCAGCGCGAGGTCGACGACCGCATCGCCTCCCTCGTCGTCGACGACGCCGTGACGGACGGCGACACCGTCCGGATCGACGTGGTCGAGGGTGGGCTGCAGGCGACCGCAGGGGTGGCAGCGGCGGTCTGACCCGACCGCAGTCGGAACGCCCCGGGGTCCTCACGGACACCGGGGCGTTCTCGCGTGCGACGGCATCGGCAGCGCCCGTCGCAGAATGCCGCTCAGAAGAATTGTCGAAAAGGGTTGCGCGGACATTGTCCGAGTCGATAGTGTGCACGAGCAGCAATCGACACGTCAGCACGAGACCGAAAGGGGGCCTGACATGTTCATCACCACGACGACGCCGTTCCGCGGAATCCGTGTGTTCAGCGGCTCCCTCATCCGGGTCCGCTGACGCGGGGCGTCCCACACCCGTCGACATCCCTGTCCTGAAGCGTCCGCGCTGAGTCCGATCTCGCGCGACGACGCCGGGAACGACCACCGATCGCGCTCGTCGCGTCACCCCCGTGGGTGGCGTCCGATCGTGCGTGGCGCAGGGACGGGAATGTCGGTGGCTGGTGCGACGCTCTTCCGCATCGGCAGCAATTCCGTTCCGCTCCGTCGGCATTCCCGACGTCATTGCGGAATGCATTCTCACGCATTCATCACCGCTGCCCGCGTTCCGGGCGGCACCGTCCTGCCCGCGCAGTACGTCACGCCCTGAAAGGCACCACCATGTCGACGAAGACCCCTGTCCGCCCTCCCGATACCCGCGCGGTGCGCTCGCGGGTGTCACTGTCCGACCGCATCGCGCTCCGCGTCGGCATGTCCCTCATCATCTGGAGTCGCCGGACCCGCCGCGAGCGTCCCGTCGTCGACCACCGGACGCGGCTCCGGCTCGACCGGGAGCGCGAGGCGCGGGAGGCCGCCTGGCTGCTCCAGACCGCCGCCCTGCGCCTCTGGCGCTGACCGCATCCCCGGTGGCGGGTCGCCTCGGCCGCAGCACCCTGTGGTCCGCGGCGACCCGCCGTCGGAGGGCGCTGGTCGAGCCGGGCCGGGTGCCCGACCCACGCCGCGCCTCCCGTACCGTTGTCGGGTGACCGAAACCGCAGCTGCCCTCGTCGAACGCCTGACTGCCATCGTCCCGGACTTCCCCTCGCCGGGGATCCTGTTCCGCGACGTCACCCCGGTGTTCTCCGACGCGGTCGCCTTCGGGCGGGTGTGCGAGGCGCTCGCGGCGCCCTTCGCGATCGGTGACGGCTTCGCCGCCGTCGCCGGCATCGAGGCGCGCGGCTTCGCGCTCGCGGGCGGCATCGCGGCCCAGCACCAGGTCGGCGTCCTCACCGTGCGCAAGGCGGGCAAGCTGCCGGGCGAGGTCCTCAGCGAGCAGTACGCGCTGGAGTACGGGGAGGCCGAGCTCGAGCTCCGCCCGGGCCAGCTCCCCGCGGGGACGCGGGTGCTGGTGGTCGACGACGTCCTCGCGACCGGGGGCACCGCGGCCGCGACCGT
Organism: Curtobacterium sp. 22159; assembly: GCF_052045775.1. Classification (NCBI taxonomy): domain Bacteria; kingdom Bacillati; phylum Actinomycetota; class Actinomycetes; order Micrococcales; family Microbacteriaceae; genus Curtobacterium; species Curtobacterium sp. 22159. Next base: position 324,013 of record NZ_JBQEPN010000002.1, on the reverse strand, counting down.
CACCCTGCTCGAGCGTGCTGGGTACGAGGCGATCGGCTTCGCCGCGCTGCTGGAGCTCGACGGACTCGCCGGTCGCGAGCGTCTCGAGCCGCGCCTGCGTGTGCAGACGCTCGGCGCCGTCACCGCCTGAGCGCTCCCGCGCGCCCCCGCGCACTAGTCTTGTCGCACCACACCGATCGAGGAGTCCCATCACCGTGACCGAGTCAGTCGCCCCGCCCGCAGAGCTTCCCCAGGCACCCGAGCCCCGCACCGCGACGACGACCACGACGGGCACCGAGCTCTTCGACGGCGTGCGCGGGGTCGTCGCGATCCGTGTCGACGGCGTCCTCAAGGACCTCGCGGCGTCGGTCGACGCCGGTGTCGTCGTCGAGCCGGTGACGCTGGACGAGCAGGACGGTCTCGACATCCTCCGGCACTCGGCCGCGCACGTGCTCGCGCAGGCCGTGCAGCAGATCAACCCGGACGCCAAGCTCGGCATCGGTCCGCCCGTCACCGACGGCTACTACTACGACTTCGACGTCGCCGAGCCCTTCACCCCCGAGGACCTCAAGGCCATCGAGAAGGGCATGGACCGGATCATCCGGCAGGCCCAGCGCTTCCGTCGTGTCGTCGTCACCGACGAAGAGGCCCGCGAGCGCATGGCGGGGGAGCCCTACAAGCAGGAGCTCATCGGGCTCAAGGGCGCCGCCACCGAGGGCGACTCGGGCGAGAGCGTCGAGGTCGGTGCCGGCGAACTGACCGTCTACGAGAACGTCGACCCGAAGTCGGGCGAGGTCGTCTGGCAGGACCTCTGCCGCGGGCCGCACGTCCCGCACACCCGCTGGATCGGCAACGCGTCGAAGCTCATGCGCGTCGCCGCGGCGTACTGGCGTGGGTCCGAGAAGAACCCGCAGCTGCAGCGCATCTACGGGACCGCATGGCCGGACAAGGACCAGCTCAAGGCGTACCTCGAGCGGCTCGAGGAAGCCGCGAAGCGCGACCACCGCAAGCTCGGCGCCGAGCTCGACCTCTTCTCGTTCCCGGACGAGATCGGCTCCGGGCTGGCGATCTTCCACCCGAAGGGCGGCATCATCCGCCGCGAGATGGAGGACTACTCGCGCCGTCGGCACGAGCAGGCGGGCTACTCCTTCGTCTACACGCCCCACATCACCAAGGGCGACCTGTTCGAACAGTCGGGCCACCTCGGCTGGTACAAGGACGGCATGTTCCCGGCCATGCACATGGACGAGGCACGCGACGAGGACGGCAACGTCACCCGCCAGGGCGCCGACTACTACCTCAAGCCGATGAACTGCCCGATGCACATCCTGGCGTACCGCTCGCAGGCCCGGTCCTACCGTGACCTGCCGCTCCGGATGTTCGAGTTCGGCACGGTCTACCGCAACGAGAAGTCCGGCGTCATCCACGGCCTCACCCGGGTGCGCGGGATGACCCAGGACGACGCCCACATCTTCACCACCCAGGAGAAGATGAAGGAGGAGCTGACCACGACCCTCCAGTTCGTGCTCTCGCTCCTCCGCGACTACGGCCTCGACGACTTCTACCTCGAGCTCTCCACGAAGGACCCGGAGAAGTACGTCGGCGACGACGCGGTGTGGGAGGTCGCGACGAACACCCTGCGCGAGGTCGCCGAAGAATCGGGCCTCGAGCTCGTCCCGGACCCGGCCGGCGCGGCGTTCTACGGCCCGAAGATCTCGGTGCAGGCCCGCGACGCCATCGGCCGCACGTGGCAGATGTCGACCGTGCAGCTCGACTTCAACCTCCCGGAGCGCTTCGAGCTCGAGTACACGGCGCCCGACGGTTCCCGCCAGCGCCCGGTGATGATCCACCGCGCCCTGTTCGGCACGATCGAGCGGTTCTTCGGCGTCCTCACCGAGCACTACGCCGGCGCGTTCCCGGCCTGGCTCGCACCGGTGCAGGTCGTCGCGATCCCGGTCGCCGCGGAGTACGGCGACTACCTCGACGAGGTCGTCGCGAAGCTGCGGTCGCACGGTGTCCGCGCCGAGGTCGACCACTCGGACGACCGCATGCAGAAGAAGATCCGCACGCACACGAAGCAGAAGGTCCCGTTCCAGCTCATCGCCGGCGGCGACGACCGGGACGCCGGCGCGGTCTCGTTCCGCTTCCGCGACGGCCGTCAGGACAACGGCGTACCGGTGGACGAGGCGGTCGAGCGCATCCTCACCGCGATCCGCGACCGCGCGCAGGTCTGATGACCGACGAGCAGGACCCGCTGGTGATCCGGGACGCCGCCACGGGCGCGGCGGTCCCGGACGCCTTCCAGCGGCTCTGGAACCCGCACCGGATGGCGTACATCGACGCCGGGCGTGAGGGCCGGGGGCGTGGTCACGAGGACGACTGCCCGTTCTGCGAGGCGCCGCGGAAGTCCGACGAGGACGCCCTCATCGTCGCGCGCGGTGAGCACGCCTACGTCCTGCTCAACCTCTTCCCGTACAACAACGGGCACCTGTTGGTCTGCCCGTACCGGCACGTCCCGCTCTACGACGAGGCGACGGCGGACGAGACCCGCGAGATGGGCGAGCTCACCCAGACGGCGATGCGCGTGCTGCGGGCGGTCTCGCACTGCGACGGGTTCAACATCGGCATGAACCAGGGCGAGGTCGCTGGGGCCGGGGTGGCGGCGCACCTCCACCAGCACATCGTGCCGCGCTGGGCCTCGGACTCGAACTTCTTCCCGATCATCGCCCGCACGAAGTCCATGTCGCAGCTGCTCGGCGAGACCCGCCGACTCGTCGCCGACGGGTGGCCCCGGCACCACTAGACTGTCGGCATCATGAGCGACAGCAGCAGCACCCCCGGCACCTCGATCACCGGCTCCGACCGCGTCAAGCGCGGCCTCGCGGAGATGCTCAAGGGCGGCGTCATCATGGACGTCGTCGACGCCGAGCAGGCCCGCATCGCCGAGGAAGCCGGCGCCACGGCCGTCATGGCCCTCGAGCGCGTCCCCGCCGACATCCGTGCCCAGGGCGGTGTCGCCCGCATGTCCGACCCCTCGATGATCGAGGAGATCATCGCAGCGGTGTCGATCCCCGTGATGGCGAAGGCCCGCATCGGTCACTTCGTCGAGGCGCAGGTGCTGCAGGAGCTCGGTGTCGACTACATCGACGAGTCCGAGGTCCTCTCGCCCGCCGACTACGTCAACCACATCGACAAGTGGAACTTCACCACGCCCTTCGTGTGCGGTGCCACGAACCTGGGCGAGGCGCTCCGTCGCATCACCGAGGGCGCCGCGATGATCCGCTCCAAGGGCGAAGCCGGCACCGGGGACGTCTCCGAGGCGACGAAGCACATCCGTACGATCACCAAGGAGATCGCCGCGCTGCGCAACCTCAAGGAGGACGAGCTCTACGTCGCCGCGAAGGAGCTGCAGGCCCCCTTCGACGTCGTGAAGGAAGTGGCGCAGACCGGCAAGCTCCCCGTCGTGCTCTTCACCGCCGGCGGTGTCGCCACCCCGGCCGACGCCGCGATGATGATGCAGCTCGGCGCGGACGGCGTGTTCGTCGGCTCCGGCATCTTCAAGTCGGGCGACCCGGCCAAGCGTGCCGCCGCGATCGTGAAGGCCACCACCTTCCACGACGACCCGAAGGTCATCGCCGAGGTCTCGCGCGGCCTGGGCGAGGCGATGGTGGGCATCAACGTCGCCGACGTGCCCGCACCGCACCGTCTCGCCGAGCGCGGCTGGTGAACGCCCGGCCCCGCGTCGGGGTCCTCGCCCTCCAGGGTGACTTCCGGGAGCACATCGCCTCCCTGACCGGACTCGGCGCCGACGTGGTGCCGCTCCGGCGGCCGGAGGAGATCGCGACGCTCGACGGCGTCGTCATCCCGGGCGGCGAGTCGAGCGTGATGGACAAGCTCTCGCGGGCGTTCGGCGTCGCCGAGCCCCTGTCCGAGGCGATCCGCGGCGGACTGCCCACCTACGGCACGTGCGCGGGCATGATCATGCTGTCGTCGCGCATCGCCGCGGGGATCCCGGGGCAGCAGACGCTCGACGTGCTCGACACGACCGTGCGGCGGAACGCGTTCGGCAGCCAGAACGACTCCTTCGAGACCGACATCCCGATGCCGGCGCTCGGCGACGCCCCCGTGCACGCGGTGTTCATCCGTGCTCCGGTGGTCGAGGAGCACGGTCCGGGCGTCGAGGTCCTCGGAGCGCTGTCCGACGGGCAGGTCGTCGCGGTGCAGCAGGACAACGTCATCGCCAGCGCCTTCCACCCGGAGGTCGCGGGGGAGGACCGCTTCCACCGCCGCTTCCTCGACCTCGTCCGGAGCGCCTGACGGTCCGGCAGCCCGGGGACGCGACCCGCGAGGCGGCGGCGATCCGTTCCTCCCGGCCAGTAGACTGAGTCAGATTTTCCGCAAGACGCAAGGAGCACCGTGTCCGGGCATTCCAAGTGGGCAACGACCAAGCACAAGAAGGCCGTCATCGACCAGCGCCGTGCCAAGTCGTTCGCGAAGCTCATCAAGAACATCGAGGTGGCCGCCAAGATGGGCGGCGCCGACCTGTCGGGGAACCCGACGCTCGTCGACGCCGTGCAGAAGGCGAAGAAGACCTCGGTGCCGAACGACAACATCGACCGCGCGATCAAGCGCGGCGCCGGCCTGACCGGTGAGTCGATCGAGTACACGACGATCATGTACGAGGGCTACGGCCCGAACGGCGTCGCGATGCTCATCGAGTGCCTCACGGACAACAAGAACCGTGCCGCGGCCGAGGTGCGGACGGCGATGTCCCGCAACGGCGGCACCATGGCCGACCCGGGCAGCGTCGCGTACAACTTCTCGCGCAAGGGCGTCATCTCGGTCACGAAGACCGACGGCCTCGACGAGGACACCGTCATGGGTGCCGTGCTCGACGCCGGCGTCGAGGACGTCATCGACCAGGGCGGCGGGTTCGAGGTCATCACCGAGGCGACCGACCTCGTCGCGGCCCGCACGGCCCTGCAGGACGCCGGGATCGACTACGACTCCGCCGACGCCGAGTTCGTCCCCGGCGTGAAGGTGCCGGTGGACGCCGACACCGCGCGCAAGGTCTTCAAGCTGATCGACGCGCTCGAGGACAGCGACGACGTGCAGAACGTCTACGCGAACTTCGACATCCCCGCGGACGTCCAGGCCGAGCTCGACGAGGACGAGGACTAGTCCGGTGCTGCGCGTGCTCGGGGTCGACCCCGGGCTCACGCGGTGCGGCGTCGGCATCGTCGAGGTCGCACCGAACCGTCGCGCCCGGCTGGTCCACGTGACGGTCGTGCGCACACCGGCGGACATGGCGCTCGAACAGCGGCTCCTCCGGATCGCGGACGGCATCGCCTCGGAGATCGACGACCACCGGCCGGACGCCGTGGCGGTCGAGCGCGTCTTCGCCCAGGCGAACGTGCGCACCGTGATGGGCACCGCACAGGCCGCGGGGCTCGCGCTGCACGCCGCGGCTGCGCGGGGCCTCCCGGTGGGCCTGCACACCCCGTCCGAGGTGAAGGCGGCGGTCACCGGCTACGGCAACGCCGACAAGCGCCAGGTCCAGACGATGATCGCCCGGGTGCTCGGACTCGACGAGGCGCCCCGACCCGCCGACGCCGCCGACGCGCTGGCGCTGGCCGTGTGCCACGCGTGGCGGCTCGGGTCGCCGGACGCCGTCGGCACGCGGGTGACGAACCTCACGCCGGCGCAGCGGGCCTGGCGCGACGCGCAGGGCGCGACGGTCGACTCGCCGCTGGCACGTGCCGCCGCCGCTGCGGCGCGGTCACCGCGTGGCTCGTCCGCGCCGTCGGTGGCCGCCCGTAGGCTCGGGGCATGATCGCGAGTCTCCGGGGCACCTGCATCGACATCGCCGGGTCCGACGTCGTGGTCGAGGTCGGCGGCGTCGGCTACGCGGTCACCGTCACGCCCGCACACGCCCTCACGATGCGCCACGGCGCCGAGGTGTTCCTCCGCACGGCGATGATCGTGCGTGAGGACGAGCACCTGCTCTTCGGCTTCGAGTCGACCGACGCCCTGCAGGTGTTCGACCTGCTGCGCAGCGTCTCGGGCGTCGGGCCGAAGTCGGCGATGGGCGTCCTGGCGCACATGGCACCCGCACAGGTCGCGAACGCCGTCGCGAACGACGACGACGCCGCCTTCCGCAAGGTCTCCGGCATCGGCCCGAAGACGGCGAAGCTCATCATCGTGGCGCTGGCCGGCAAGCTCGCAGCGTTCGAGCAGGCGCCCGCCGTCGCCGCCACGGGGACCGCCGCCCACCCGGCAGCGGTCGACGTCGTCGCGGCGCTCGTCGGGCTGGGCTGGCGTGAGGACGCAGCCCAGCGCGCAGTCGACGACACCGTCGCGAACGAACCCGGGGTCGCGGCCATGGGGACGCAGGCCCTGCTGCGCGCCGCGCTCGGCGCGCTCCGTCCCGCCGGGGCCGGCCGGTGAGCGGCATCACGGCCGCGAACGCCGAGTCGCAGGAAGAGCTCGCCTTCGAGGGTGCGCTCCGGCCGAAGTCGCTCGACGAGTTCGTCGGGCAGCGCAAGGTGCGGGGCCAGCTCGACCTGTTGCTCAAGGCCGCCGCCCTGCAGGAACGCACGCCGGACCACATCCTCATGGCGGGTCCGCCCGGGCTCGGCAAGACCACGCTCGCGATGATCGTGGCGCACGAGTCCGGCCGTCCCCTGCGGATGTCCAGCGGCCCCGCGATCCAGCACGCCGGCGACCTCGCCGCGGTGCTGTCGTCGCTCGTCCCGGGCGAGGTCCTGTTCATCGACGAGATCCACCGCATGGCCCGCTCCGCGGAGGAGATGCTCTACCTCGCGATGGAGGACTTCCGGATCGACGTGATGGTCGGCAAGGGAGCGGGTGCGACGAGCATCCCCCTGGACCTGGCGCCCTTCACCCTCGTCGGGGCCACCACCCGTGCGGGGCTCCTCCCGAACCCGCTCCGTGACCGCTTCGGCTTCACGGCGCACCTCGAGTTCTACGAGAAGGACGAGCTCGAGCAGGTCCTCATCCGGGCGGCGCACCTGCTGGAGCTGGACATCGACCGGTCGGCGTTGCGCGAGATCGCCGGACGCTCGCGGGGGACACCGCGCATCGCGAACCGCCTGCTCCGCCGGGTGCGCGACTACGCGCTCGTCCACCGCACGTCCGACGGCATGGCGGCGGTGCAGGGTGCCCTCGAGCTGTACGACGTCGACGAGCTCGGTCTCGACCGCCTCGACCGGGCCGTCGTCGAGACGATGCTGACCCGCTTCGACGGCGGTCCCGTGGGACTGAACACGCTGGCCGTCTCCGTCGGTGAGGAACCCGAGACCATCGAGAGCGTCGTCGAACCCTTCCTCGTCCGCGTGGGGCTCGTCACCCGCAGCCCGCGCGGCCGGATCACGACGCCGCAGGCATGGCGTCACTTCGGCATGACCCCGGGGCAGGGGAGCCTCGCACAGCCGGGGCTCTTCGACGACGAGTCCGACTGAACCGTCGCGGTCGGGGCGACACGCCACGCACGGATGTGTGCCCTAGACTGCTACGGCCCGAAACCGAGCAACCAGAGAAGGCATCGCATCATGGGTCAAGAAGTCATCCTCATCGTCATCGTCGTGGCGTTCGCGGCCTTCATGTTCTACAACAGCCGCAAGCGCAAGAAGCAGCAGGCCGAACTCGCCGACAAGATGGTGCCGGGTGCGCGCGTCATGCTGTCCTTCGGCCTCTACGGCACGCTCCTGTCGGTCGACGACGAGAAGGTCACCGCCGACGTCGAGATCGCGCCGGGCACGGTCGTCACCGTCCACCGTCAGACGCTCTCCCGTGTCGTCGACGACACCGCGTCGGACATCGCGACCACGGCCACGCCGGAGGACGAGCCGACCGCGTCGAAGCCCGTCGTCGAGCTCAACGGCGAGCCGGTCTACGGTGAGCGCCTCGACCAGGCCGAGACCGACGCGGCGAAGCGCAAGACCGAAGACTGACCCCTCGGCCGCCGGGTCCACCGACCCGGCGGCGACACCTGCCGCCGGTCTCCCGCCGTCGGTCCTGACAGAAAGACGAGACGACCGGTGGCACGATCGACACCCGTCAAGAAGGCGATCCGCTCGCTCACCTGGTTGGTGATCCTGATGGCGGTCCTCGCGGGGTTGAACACCGCGGCGTCGATCCTCGCCGGGTCGACCAAGGACGACAGCGGGAAGTGGTTCGCCGGGGCCAGCTGGGTCCCGGAGCTGGCCCTGGACCTCCAGGGCGGCACGCAGCTGACCCTCGCTGCCCAGAACACCGAGGGCGGCTCGGTGACGAGCCAGCAGCTCAACCAGGCCGTGAACATCATCCGGCAGCGCATCAACGCCACCGGCGTCTCGGAGTCCCAGATCAACACGCAGGGGACGAACAACATCGTCGTCTCCATCCCGGGCAAGCCCGACAAGGCGACGATCGACCGCATCGAAGCGGCCGCCAAGCTGACGTTCCGTCCGGTGCTCTACACCGAGGCGGCGACGAACACGTCCGTCGGCGACGGTTCGTCGAAGGCATCGCCCACCCCGTACTCGCCCCCGGCCTCCCTCGCGGCGACGCCGAGCGCGAAGCCGACGAACGCCAGTGACCTCAACTGGGTGACGCCGAAGCTGCAGGACCTGTACACGAACTACAACTGCAAGGCGCCGGACGACGTCACGACCGCGCCCGACGACGAACCCCTCGTCACCTGCGACCAGGACGGCGCGGCGAAGTACATCCTCGGGCCGGTCGAGGTCTCCGGTTCGGACATCAGCAACGCCACGTCCGGCCTCGCCACCGACTCGCAGGGCACCTCGACGGGCCAGTGGGCGGTCAACCTGACGTTCAACGGCACCGGCACGAAGGACTTCCGCACCGTCACGAACCGCCTGGTCTCGCTGCAGCAGCCGCAGAACCAGTTCGCGATCGTGCTCGACGGCTCGGTCATCACCGCGCCGACGACGAACTCCGCGATCACCAACGGCAAGGCCCAGATCACCGGATCCTTCACGGCCGAGTCCGCGAAGACCCTGGCCGACCAGCTCAAGTACGGTGCCCTGCCGATCAACTTCCAGGTGCAGTCGAACGAGAACATCTCGGCGACGCTCGGTACCGCGCAGCTCGTCGGCGGTCTCGTCGCGGGCCTGATCGGTCTCATCCTGGTGATCATCTACTCGGTCATCCAGTACCGAGCCCTGGCGTTCGTCACGGTCCTGTCGCTCGGCGTCGCCGCAGCACTGACCTACCTCGTGATCGCGATCATGTCCTGGCGCGTCGACTACCGGCTCTCGCTGGCCGGCGTCGCGGGTCTCATCGTGGCGATCGGCATCACAGCGGACTCGTTCATCGTCTACTTCGAGCGCATCAGGGACGAGCTCCGTGACGGCCGCGGGCTCGAGAGCGCGGTCGAGGCCGGGTGGAAGCGTGCGCTGCGCACCATCCTGGCGTCCGACTCGATCAACTTCCTCGCCGCCGTGGTGCTCTACATCCTCGCGGTGAGCGACGTGAAGGGCTTCGCGTTCACGCTCCTCCTGACGACCCTGATCGACGTCGTCGTGGTCGTGATGTTCACGCACCCGATGATGCAGCTCATCGCCCGCAGCCGGTTCTTCGGCGAGGGGCACCGGTTCAGCGGGCTCGATCCGTCCGCCCTCGGCGCCGTCTACCGGGGGCGTGCGCAGTTCCGTGCTCCGGTGGTGGACGGCAAGCGGCAGCGCAGCGCGGGTGAGGCGCAGCGTCGACAGACGATCGCGGAGCGGAAGGCCGCGCAGGCCTCGCGCGAGGACGGCACGACGCCGGACGGGAAGGACGACTGATGGCCAGCTTCAGCCAGTTCGGCAGCGACCTGTACACGGGCAAGCGCTCGTACGACATCGTCGGTCGCCGCAAGACGTGGTACCTCGTCGCGATCATCGCGATCGTGATCTCCCTCGCGGTCCCGTGGCTGCGCGGCGGCTACCAGCTCGGCATCGAGTTCACCGGCGGCTCGGAGTTCACGCTCTCCGACGTGAAGAACCTCGACCAGAACGTGGCGACGCGCACCGTGGAGTCCATCGTCCCGGACGGCATCCCGCGGGTCTCGCAGCTCGGCACGCACGGCATCCGCGTGCAGACCGGTCAGCTGACCGACCGTGAGACCACCGAGGTGCAGGACGCACTCGCCAAGGCGTACGACATCCCGGACAGCCAGGTCGCGGCCACCTTCATCGGTGCGACGTGGGGCGCGGACGTCCTCGCCCAGGCGATCCGTGGTCTGGTGATCTTCCTCGCCCTCGCCGCCGTGTTCATGGCGCTGTACTTCCGCACCTGGAAGATGTCGGTGTCCGCCATGGTGGCGCTCCTCCACGACCTCCTCATCACGGCGGGCGTGTACGGCATCGTCGGACTCGAGGTCACGCCGGCGGCGGTGATCGGCTTCCTCACGATCCTCGGGTACTCGCTCTACGACACGGTGGTCGTGTTCGACAAGGTCCGCGAGAACACCAGCCAGGAGTCCCACCGCACGTTCGTGCAGTCGGTCAACCTCGCCGTGAACCAGACGCTCGTCCGGTCGATCAACACCTCGGTCGTCGCGCTCCTGCCGGTGGCGGCGATCCTCTTCATCGGGTCGTACGTCCTCGGCGCCGGCACGCTCCGCGACATCTCGCTCGCGCTGTTCATCGGCATCATCGTCGGTACCTACTCGACGATCTTCATCGCGTCGCCGATGTACGCGCACCTCCGTGAGAACGAACCGAAGATCAAGCAGGCGGACGCGAAGAAGCAGGCCGCCGCGGCGAAGCGGCAGCGCTCGGTCGACGCGGCGGCGGAGGTCTGATGGCCGACGACGTCGACGTCGCCGAGGCGCTCCGTCGCCTCGAGTCCGGTTCGCGCCTGTTCGACGTGCGCGAGCAGGGAGAGTGGGACGAGGTCCACGCGCCGCAGGCGACGCTCGTGCCGATGTCCGAGCTGGTGGCGCGCTGGCGGGAGATCGACGGCGGTGACCAGCCGGCCATCATCGTCTGCCACTCCGGTGCCCGCTCCGCCCGGGTCGTCGCCGCGCTCGAGCAGTCCGGGGTGCCGGCGGTGAACCTCACCGGTGGCATGGTGGCCTGGGAGCAGGCAGGCGCCCCGGTGGTCCGCGACGCCCAGGGCGAACCGCGTCACGAGCACTGACCGGACGCGCGTAGTCTTGTCGGATCGAGCTCGGACACCGTCCCCGGGAGGCGCAGCATGACGGACACCCGTGAGTCCACGCCCCAGGACGCCCCCGCCCCGCGGGCGGACCGCCGAGCCAACGGCGGCGCGAGCCGACCCGGATCCGCGCCGCGGCCGTCGAGCCCGCTCGGCCCGAACACGACGGGCAACCTCGGTTCGCTGCGCTCGCTGCTCCCGCGGCTGTTCTCGCGTGCGCAGCCGGCGGGCGCGGTCGACACCCTGATCCGCACGGTCCGGTCGCACCACCCGAAGGCCGACGTGACGCTCATCGAGCGGGCGTACTCCGTCGCCGAGCGCGCGCACGACGGGCAGAAGCGGAAGTCCGGCGAGCCGTACATCACGCACCCGGTCGCCGTGGCCCAGATCCTCGCCGACCTCGGCATCGGCACGATCACGATCGCCGCCGCCCTCCTGCACGACACCGTCGAGGACACCGACTACCAGCTCGACCAGCTGCGCGAGGACTTCGGTGACGAGATCGCGATGCTCGTCGACGGGGTCACGAAGCTCGACAAGGTCAAGTACGGCGACAGCGCGCAGGCCGAGACCGTCCGCAAGATGGTCATCGCGATGTCGAAGGACATCCGCGTGCTGGTCATCAAGCTCGCCGACCGCCTGCACAACGCCCGGACGTGGGGGTTCGTCGAGTCCGCCTCCGCCACCCGCAAGGCGAAGGAGACGCTCGAGATCTACGCGCCGCTCGCGCACCGGCTCGGCATCCAGATGATCAAGCTGGAGCTCGAGGACCTCTCGTTCGCGGTCCTCCACCCGAAGCTGTACGTCGAGATCGACAGCCTCGTCAAGGAGCGTCAGCCGAAGCGCGAGCAGTTCGTGCAGAACGTCATCGGCACGCTCAAGAAGGACCTCAAGGCCGCGAAGATCCGCGGCGAGGTGATGGGTCGGCCGAAGCAGTACTACTCGATCTACCAGAAGATGATCGTGCGCGGGCGTGAGTTCGACGAGATCTACGACCTGGTCGGCATCCGCGTGCTCGTCCCCACCGTGCGCGACTGCTACGCGATGCTCGGTTCCGTCCACGCGCGGTGGACGCCGCTGCCCGGGCGCTTCAAGGACTACATCGCGACGCCGAAGTTCAACCTGTACCAGTCGCTGCACACCACCGTCCTCGGGCCGCAGGGCCGTGCGGTCGAGATCCAGATCCGCACCCACGAGATGCACCAGCGCGCGGAGTTCGGTGTCGCAGCCCACTGGAAGTACAAGCAGCGTGCCGCCGGCCGCGACGTCGACACCTCTTCGTCGACCGACCAGGACATGGCGTGGCTCGCGCACATCACCGACTGGCAGGCAGAGACCAGCGATCCCGGCGAGTTCCTCGATTCGCTGCGCTACGAGATCGGCGCCAAGGAGACCTACGTCTTCACGCCGCAGGGCAAGGTCATCGGTCTTCCGGCGGGGGCGACACCCGTCGACTTCGCCTACGCGGTGCACACCGAGATCGGCCACCGCACCATGGGCGCCAAGGTGAACGGTCGGCTCGTGCCGCTCGAGAGCCAGCTGTCCAGCGGCGACGTCGTCGAGATCTTCACGTCGAAGAACCCGGACTCCGGGCCCAGTCAGGACTGGCTGACGTTCGTCCGCAGCCCCCGCGCCCGCAACAAGATCAAGCAGTGGTTCACGAAGGAACGCCGCGAAGAGGCGATCGAGCAGGGCCGCGACGCGATCGCGCGAGCCATGCGCAAGCAGAACCTGCCGCTCCAGCGCATCATGAGCCAGGACTCCATCTCCGAGGTGGCGTCCTCGATGCGGTACGACGACGTCTCGGCGCTCTACGCAGCCGTCGGCGAGGGCCACGTCTCGACGCAGTCCGTCATCGAGAAGATCCTCGGCAACGTGCAGACCGAGACCGAGACGGAAGAGCCGGAGCTCAGCTTCCCGCGTCAGGTCACCAGTCGACAGCTCCGGAACAGTGACAGCGGCGTGCTCGTCCGCGGCGCCCCGGACATCCTCGTCAAGCTCGCGAAGTGCTGCACGCCGGTGCCGGGCGACCAGATCGTCGGCTTCATCACCCGCGGCCAGGGGGTGTCGGTCCACCAGGCGTCCTGCACGAACGTCAAGTCGCTGATGAACGAGCCCGACCGCATGATCGAGGTGGAGTGGGCGCCGTCCTCGAAGTCGGTGTTCCTCGTGCAGATCCAGATCGAGGCGCTCGACCGCTCCGGACTCCTCAGCGACGTCACCCGCGTGCTCACCGACCACCACGTGAACATCCTGTCCGCGACGGTGTCGACGTCCTCGGAGCGGTTGGCGCTCAGCCGCTTCGTGTTCGAGATGGGCGACACGACGCACCTCGACCGGGTGTTGAACGCCGTGCGACGGATCGACGCCGTGTACGACGTGTACCGGGTCAGCGCGGGCTGATCGGCAGCACGGTGTCCCCGGCGCCGTCCAGGAGCGCACGCAGTCGCCGCTCCGCCTGACGGACCATCGGGATGCGTCCGAGGGCGGTGAGCCGCGCACGGACCTCGTCGACCGAGACGTCCGAGACCGTCAGCAGTCCGTGCACGGCGGACGACTCGGCAGCGCCGAACGCGCCGTCCGCAGTGTTCGGCGTGCGGAGCAGGTCAACGGCGGTCCGCGCCGGGACCGTCACCCGGAGCTCGCCCAGGTGCACGACGTCCTCAGCGGGCACGCGGACCTCACGGAGGCGGACGCCGAGGCCGAGGTGCCCCCGACTCTGCACGGGGATGCACGCTTCGAGGGGCGCGGGTGGGCGGGACGCGGCGCCCCAGATCCACGCGGCCGTGAGCGTGCCCGCGATGAGCCGCGGGTCCTCGAGCGCCCAGGCCGCCGCGGCGGCGCGCAGCGCCGGGGTCTGCGGTTCGCCGGGGGAGGCCCAGCACGACCCGACGGCGACGAGCTCGCCGGCGAGGACCGCGGCGCGCAGCTCGGGCTCCGGCCAGTCGTCACAGGTCACGAGCGGGGAGCGGGGCACCCGCACATCCTGCCCGACCCCGCGGCGAGCCCCACACCCCCTGTGGAGAGGGAGGGCTCCGGCCGTGTCAGCGCAGGACGTCGGCGCGGTGCACGAGCGCGGCCGCACCGATGAGCGGACCGTCCTGGGAGAGTCCGGTCGGCACGATCCGCACCTTCGTGACGAAGGGGAACTCGACCCGCTCCGCGACGGCCTGGCGCGCGTACTCGAAGAGGTCCGGGGTGACGTGCGAGAAGCCGCCGCCGATGGCCACCACCTCGAGGTCCACCAGGCTCGTCGCCGCGGCGATCGCCTGGCCGAGGGCGCGGCCGCTCCGCCGGACGGCTGCCACGGCGACCTCGTCGCCGGCGGCGTAGGCGGCCGAGAGCTCCTCGCCGGTGCTACCGGTGAAGCCCTGCCGCTGGGCCCAGGCGACCGTCTTGGGGCCGCTGGCGATGGCCTCGAGGCACCCGGTGCCACCGCAGGCGCAGGGGTCGTCGAACCCGCCGCACTCGACGTGGCCGATGTGTCCGGCGTTCCCCGTCGGACCGCTCACGGTGCGACCGTGCAGGATCAGCCCGCCGCCGACACCGGTCGAGACGATCATCCCCATGACGTGGTCGGACCCCTGGGCGGCGCCGACCCAGTGCTCGGCGAGGGTGATCGCGAGGCCGTCCATGCGGAGCGTGACGGGGATGCCCTCCGGCACGTGCGCCGCCACGCGGTCGCGCAGCGGGTAGCCCCGCCAGACCGGCATGTTGAGCGGGGAGACGAGGCCGTGCACCTCGTCGACGGGTCCGGCCGAACCGATCCCGACGCCGACCAGGGCGGCGTCGGCGGGCAGTGCCGCGAGCGCTGCGGTGACCACCTCGTCGACGGCCGCCTGCAGTTCGTCGGACGTCCGCTGCGGCCCGGTCGGGCTCCGGAAGCGGGTCTCCGCCAGCACGATCCCCTCGTCGGTGACGAGGGCGGCCTCGACCTTCGTGCCGCCGAGGTCGACAGCGAGGGCGAGGGCACGCGTGTGCGGCGCGGTGGTCTGCGGTGCGGTGGTGGACATGCACGCTCCGATGCGGCGTTCTGGAGGCGCGGTGCGGTCCGCGGACGCTGCGTCGCGTCCGGTGGGCACCGGCCCGTGGTGGTGGGTGGGTCGGCTCGTCGGGCTCGCGCCCGGGTCAGTAGGAGGTGGTGTCGTCGCCGAGGGCCGATGCGCTGCCGGTCTCGGCACGGTGTGCGACCTCGTCGAGGATGCGCGCGGACGCACTGGTGCCGATGCGGTTCGCACCGGCCTCGACCATTTCGATGAGCGAGTCGAGGCCACGGACGCCGCCCGACGCCTTGACGCCGGTGTCGGCACCGACGGTCGCGCGCATGAGGCGGATGTGCTCGGCGGTGGCGCCGCCGCCGGCGAACCCGGTCGAGGTCTTCACGAACGCCGCGCCGGCCGACCGAGCGGCGCGGGAGGCGGCGACGATCTCGTCGTCGGTGAGGAAGGCGGTCTCGAGGATGACCTTCACCACGGTGTCGCCCGCGGCGTCCACCACGGCACGGACGTCCGCCTCGACGCGCTCCCAGTCGCCCGACTTGGCGGCGCCGATGTTCTGCACCATGTCGAGTTCGAAGGCGCCGTCGGCGAGGGCCTGCAGCGACTCGCCGACCTTGGCGGCGGTGGACGTGGTGCCGTGCGGGAAGCCGATGACCGTCCCGACGCCGACACCGGTGCCCCGGAGGCGCTCGACCGCGTAGGTGACGTCGCTCGGACGGACGCAGACGCTGAACACGCGGTAGGCGGCGGCCTCGTCGAGCTGCGCGTCGACGTCGGACCGCGTCAGCTCGGGCTTGAGGATCGCGTGGTCGATGAGACCACGGACGGCATCGGCGGTGACGGAGAACGCTGCATTGTCCACCCGGCAAGCCTACCCGGAGCCGGGCCGCGTACCGTGCCCCGCATGCACGTCCTCGTCACCGGGGCCACCGGGTACATCGGCGGTCGCCTCGTCCCACGTCTCCTCGAAGCCGGTCACGACGTCCGCGTCTTCGTCCGCACGCCGCGCAAGCTCCAGGACGTCCCCTGGCACGACGACGTCGAGATCGCCGAGGGCGACCTCCAGGACGCCGCGGCCGTGCGCGCGGCGGTCGATGGCGTGGAGGCGGTGTACTACCTCGCGCACGCCATGGGCGCGGACGGTGACTTCGAGCACGCCGAACGGCAGGCGGCGGAGACGATGGCCCGTGAGGCTCGGGCGGCGGGCGTGCGTCGGTTCGTGTACCTCGGGGGACTCCACCCCGACGGTGCGCTGTCGAAGCACCTCCGCAGCCGGAAGGAGGTCGGCGACGTCCTGCTCCGGTCCGGTGTCCCGACGATCGCCTACCAGGCCGGCGTCGTGATCGGGTCCGGCAGCACCTCGTTCGAGATGATCCGGCACGTCACCGACGTCCTGCCGTGGATGCCGGCGCCGCGGTGGGTCCGGAACCGCATCCAGCCGATCGCCGTGCGGGACGTCCTCTACTACCTCGTCGCGGCACTCGACATCCCTGCCGACGTGAACCGCACCTTCGACATCGGCGGACCCGACGTCCTCCGGTACGGGCAGATGCTCAACGGGTACGCCGTGGAGGCGAAGCTGCCGCAACGACCGATCTCCGTGCTGCCGGTCCTCACGCCCGGGCTCGCCGCGCACTGGTTCAACCTCGTCACACCGATCCCGCGGAAGCTCGCGACGCCGATCATCGAGTCGCTGCAGTTCGAGTGCGTGCAGCGTGAGCACGACATCGACGACGTCGTGCCCCGTCCCGAGGGCGGCCTGACCGGGTACCGGCGGGCGGTCCGGCTCGCCCTGAGCCGGATGCGGACGGGTGAGGTCGAGACCAGCTGGCGCAACGCGACCCTGTCCGCGACCCCCGCGGACCCGCTGCCGAGCGACCCGGACTGGGCCGGCCACACCGTGTACGTCGACGACCGCAAGCGGCACTCCGCGGCGTCGGCCGAAGAGGTGTGGCGTGTGATCGAGTCGATCGGCGGTGACAACGGCTGGTACTCGTTCCCGCTCGCCTGGGCCGCCCGCGGGTGGATGGACAAGGCCGCCGGGGGAGTCGGGCTGAACCGGGGCCGACGCGACCCGCAGCGTCTGGAACAGGGCGACGCGCTGGACTGGTGGCGGGTCGAGCGCCTGGACCGCGGGCGCTACCTGCGGCTCCGCGCCGAGTTCAAGTCGCCCGGGCGCGCGTGGCTCGAGATGACCGTGACACCCGCCGACGACGGGGGCAGTGACTACCGACAGCGGGCGATCTACTTCCCCCAGGGCCTCGCCGGGCGGCTGTACTGGTACTCGATCCTGCCCTTCCACGGGGTGATCTTCCCGGGCATGGTGGAGCGCATCACCGCGGCCGCGGAACGGGAGAGCGAGCACACCGAGTCAACGGGGCGGAACTGGACCCAGCAGAATGGGAAGCCGGAACCGGCACACGAGGAGGCAGCATGACCGCGGAACACACCAGCGTCCTGTTCCTGGGCGACAGCATCACCGAGCAGGGGTCGTGGGACGCCTGGCTGCCCGACGAGCGCACCGTCAACCAGGGCATCGGCGGCGACACCACCGACGGGGTGCTCACCCGCCTCGACGCGGTCGTCGCCGCGCAGCCCGAGGTCATCGTGCTCCTCATCGGGACGAACGACTTCGGCAACCACCGTGCGAGCGTCGAGCACGTGGTCCGGGGCGTCGAGTCGATCCTCGTGACCCTCCGGCGCGAACTGCCGGGCGTCCGGCTGCTGCTCGTGTCGATCCTGCCCCGGCAGGCCGAGTACGCCGCGAAGATCGAGGAGGCGAACCGGCACCTGCGGCAGTTCGTCGCCACGTGCCACGCGCAGTACCTCGACGCCTGGCCGGCCCTCGCCGACGGCGACCACCTCGACGAGCGGTTCACCGAGGACGGACTCCACCTCACCGAGGACGGCTACCGGGCGTACGTCGCCGAGCTCCTGCCCGCGCTCGAACGGGTCCGCGAGCTGCCGCCGATGTCCCGCTCGATCCAGGCCATCGACATCGACGCCGACGCCTGATGGCGGCACGCAAGGGTCGTCCCCCGGCGGGCTCGTCGCTCCACGGCGTCTCCTCGGCGCCGTCGAGCGCACCGGGCGGGGCACCGGGCCGAGCAGCGGGCGACACCCCGCCGTTCACGCGCCCGGCCCTCGCACCGTCACTCCTCGCCGCGGTCGTGCTGCTCGCCTGCGTCGCGATCATCGACTCCTCGGGCTTCGTGTTCGCCCGCTGGGGCGTGACGGTGCTCGCGCTCATCGTGCTGGTGTTCACCGTCCGCGGTCGCGCATGGTGGGCGACCGCGATCACGGCCGCCGTCGCGGTCTGCTGGAACCCGATCGTGATCGTGCCGATCCCGGGTGAGGCCTGGGCGGCGCTGCAGATCGTGGCCGCTGCGCTCTTCATCGTCGTCGGCATCCTCGTCAAGGTGCCGCGCGAGACGGGGACGCCCCGCGCCTCCAGGCCCTGAGCGGCGCGCTCGGCGCGGACCGGGCGTCCGCGCGGACGGTAGGATGAGGGGCCGGGCACCGGGCCCGGCCGTTCGACGCGAAGGGCATGGATGAGCAACGAGACCGAGCCGGTGACCGAGAGTCCTCTGCTGAACCCTCGACCGTCCTCCGGCGGTCTCGACCGACCTGACGTCGTGGTGCGGAAGGGTCGTCTGACGCTCGTCAACGGCCACCTCACCCCGCAGCAGTCGATGATCGAGGACCTCCTGTTCCTCGACGACGCGCTCACCGCCGGTGACGTCGACCACCTGCTCATCCGTGGGAACGACCAGCGGCCCGTGATCGCGGTCGACGAGCGCGACCGACAGCGTGCCGAGAGCGCTGTGATGGCCGCCGCGGCCAACGAGCCCTTCTACGCCAAGCCGCCGCGCAAGCCCGCGGTGCTCGTCATCGACGACGGCCTCGGGTCGGCGGACGAGCCCGTGCTGCGGGTGTTCCGGCCGCGCGTCGAGCCCCTCGGACGCCTCCGCTACGGCGCCGAGACGAGCGTGCAGCTCGAGTTCTGGCGGGTCACCGACACCGAGGTGCTCGCGCCCGTCGAGAACGCACTGATGCGCCGGAGCCTGCCGATCGACGAGTTCGTCCTGGTCGACATCGAGCGTTACGGCCGGACCTGGCGCACCGTCGAGCACATGTTCGACGACCACGTGTCCGACATCCGGTTCCCGATCGACATCGTGTTCTCGTGGGTCGACGGCAACGCCGTCGAGTACCAGCGCGCGCGGCAGGCCGCACAGGCCGGTGCGGTGCTCGGCGAGGGCGACGACGCACCGGCACGGTTCCGGCAGATCGACGAGTTGAAGTACGCCCTCCGGTCGGTGCACACGTTCGCACCGTGGATCCGGCAGATCTTCATCGCCACCGACTCGCCCGCGCCGGCGTGGCTCGCCGACCACCCGAAGGTGCGGATCGTCCGCTCCGAGGAGTTCTTCGCCGACCCGTCCGTCCTGCCGACGCACAACTCGCAGGCGGTCGAGTCGCAGCTGCACCACATCCCGGGCATCAGCGAGCACTTCATCTACTCGAACGACGACATGTTCTTCGGGCGCTCGGTCGACCCTTCGGTGTTCTTCAGCCCGGGCTCGGTGACGAAGTTCATCCTCGCGACGACCCGGATCGGGCTCGGGTCGAACAACCCGGCACGCAGCGGGTTCGAGAACTCCGCCCGCGTGAACCGGCGCCTGCTGCAGCAGCGGTTCGGCGCGGTGACGACCCGCCACCTCGAGCACGCGCCCACCCCGCTGCGCGTCTCGATCATGACGGAGATGGAGCACGAGTTCGCGGACGAGTTCAAGGCGACCGCGGCGTCACGCTTCCGGGCAGCGGACAACATCTCGGTGACCAACTCGCTGTACCACTACTACTCGCTGCTCACCGGCCGGGCGATCGTGCAGGAGAACGCTCCCGTGCGGTACATCGACACGACGATGCAGTCCGGGCTGCGGGCGCTCGACGAGCTGCTCAAGAAGCGGAACGTCGACTTCTTCTGCCTCAACGACGGCAGCTTCCCGGAGGTCAGCGACGAGGAGCGCACGCAGCGCGTGACGGACTTCCTCGAGAAGTACTTCCCGTTCCCGGCGCCGTGGGAGCGGCCGAGCGCCTAGCGCGCGCGTCGCGCCGGCGGCCCGCTGGGCTGCCGGCGGGCGGGCTGGCGCGCGCCGAGGTTTCGCGCTGAGCGACAGTTCACGCGCCCGTCCACGCGTGAACTGTCGCTCAGCGCGTGAAGTCGCAGGGGCCGCCGCCGTCGGCGCGCGGGCACCCGCCGGCGGCCGCGCCGGCACCCGCCCGCGCAGCCGCGGCTCAGCGGTGGACGGGCGAGACCGGCACCGAGTCCAGCGTGAACACCGGGATGCTCGAGGTCACCGGAGCCGGCTCGACCGCCGGGGCGATCGTCACGCCGGCAGCAGCGAGTCGGGCCTCGGTCTCCACGGCGGAGACCGGTTCGCCGACCGTCGCGTAGTGGCCGATCGGCACGACCGAGTGCACGACGTTGTGGCCGTACACGTGCACGAGGTTGAAGGACTGGGCGCCGTCGCGGCCTCGGGTACCGCCCTGGAACTCCGTGAGGTCCTGCGTGTAGCACGTGGCACTCGCGACCGACACCGGGATCCCGGCGAACACGGCGCTCGTCGAGTAGTGCAGGTGCCCGGCGATGATGGCGATGACGTCGCTGCCCTCGACCACCTCGGCGAGCGCGTCCTGGTCGCGGAGCTCCACGAGCACGGCGAGGTCCTGCACGCTCGGCACCGGCGGGTGGTGCATCGCGAGGATGGTGCCGTGCGGGGCCTGCTCGGACAGGACCTCGGCCAGCCAGTCGAGCTGCTCGGGGGAGACCTCGCCGTGGTGGGCACCGGGCACGCTCGTGTCGAGGGTGATCACGCGGAGGCCGTTCACGTCGTAGACGAAGTCGACGGGGCGATCGGTCGGCTGGAGCCCGAACAGCTCCTGTCGGAAGGCGCCGCGCTCGTCGTGGTTGCCCATCGCCCAGATGACCTGCGCGCCGATGCGGTCGGCAGCGGGCTGGACGATCTCGCGGATGCGGGCGTAGGCGCCCGGTTCGCCCTTGTCGGCGACGTCGCCGGTGACGACGATCGCCTCGGGCCGCGTCCCCGACCCCTCGATGTCGGCCACGATCTCGCCCAGGCGCGCGGCCGAGTCGACGGCGCCGTACAGCTCACCGTCGCCCGCGACCAGGTGGGTGTCGCTCAGGTGGAGGAGGAAGTGGTTCGGCCTCGGGTGTTCGGCCGTCCGGCTGTCCAATGGGTTCTCGTTCCGTTGGCGGGTGCGTGGTGCAACACAGTGCCACACCGTCCTGGACGAGTCCAGCACGTCTCGATGAACCCGGCGTGAATGCCGCCGGTGTGTTCGGCAAACAGGAAGCCCCCCGTCGCGAGATGCGACGGGGGGCTTCCTGGTGACGGGACTAGTGCGCTCCCGGTCCGACCTGCGGGGCATGGTGGCTGCCCTCGAGGTCGGGGCCGTGGTGCGCGGCGTGCGCGGCCTCGAGCTCGGCCTTCGACACCGGGGCGATGCGGTCCTCGAAGAAGAAGCGCGACATGCTGGCGCGGATCTTCTGCGCACCCGTGATCTTGCCGCGGGCGTTCGGACGGATCATGAGCGGCTTGTACTCGTTGAACTGCAGGAGCTTCCAACGCTCGTACTCGTCGAGCTGCTCGTGCACCTCGATGTACTCGCCGTGGGGGAGTCGGACGATGCGGCCCGACTCGTAGCCGTGCAGCACGATCTCGCGGTCCTTCTTCTGCAGGGCGAGGCACACGCGCTTCGTGATCCAGAAGGCGACGAACGGGCCGAGGACCGTCGTGGCCTGGATCACGTGGATGACGTGGTCGATCGACACGTAGAAGTGGGTGGCGATGATGTCCGACGACGCGGCGGCCCAGAGGCTCGCGTAGAGCGTGATGCCGGCGGCGCCGAACGCCGTGCGGGTCGGGGCGTTGCGCGGACGGTCGGCGAGGTGGTGCTCGCGCTTGTCACCGGTGACCCAGCCCTCGATGAACGGGTAGAGCAGGATCCCGAGGATGAGCAGCACGAGGACCGCGATCGGCGCGAGGATGTTGAACGAAACCGTGTAGCCGAACCACACGACCTCCCAGTGCGGCGGCACCAGACGGAGCGCGCCGTCCGCGAAGCCGATGTACCAGTCGGGCTGGGTACCGGCGGACACGGGGGACGGGTCGTACGGGCCGTAGTTCCAGATCGGGTTGATCGTGAACAGCGACGCGATGAGGGCGAGGATGCCCGCGACGATGAAGAAGAACCCACCGGCCTTCGCCGCGAACGCGGGGAGGATCGGCACACCGACGACGTTCTCGTTCGTCTTGCCCGGGCCCGCGAACTGCGTGTGCTTGTTGATGACGACGAGCACGAGGTGGACGCCGAGCACCGCGACGAGGATCGCCGGCAGCAGCAGGATGTGCAGCGTGTAGAGGCGGCCGACGATGTCGGTGCCCGGGAACTCGCCACCGAAGAGCAGGTAGGCGATCCAGACGCCGATCACCGGGACGCCCTCGATCATGCCGACGATGATGCGGAGACCGTTGCCGGAGAGCAGGTCGTCGGGGAGCGAGTAGCCGGTGAAGCCCTCGGCCATGGCGAGGACCCAGAGCAGGAAGCCGAAGACCCAGTTCAGCTCACGCGGCTTGCGGAAGGCACCGGTGAAGAACACGCGCGCCATGTGCAGCATGATCGAGGCCACGAACAGCAGCGCCGCCCAGTGGTGGATCTGCCGGACGAAGAGGCCGCCGCGGATGTCGAACGAGATGTTCAGCGTCGACTGGAGGGCCGTCGACATCTCGACGCCCTTCAGCGGGACGTAGGAGCCGTGGTAGACGACCTCGGCCATGGACGCCTGGAAGAAGAAGGTCAGGAACGTCCCCGAGAGCAGGACGACGACGAAGCTGTACAGCGCGACCTCGCCGAGCATGAAGCTCCAGTGGTCGGGGAAGATCTTGCGCCCGACCTCCTTCACGAGGCCCGAGATGCTGGTCCGCTCGTCGATGTAGTTCGCGACCCCGCCGATGATGCGGGACCCGCGCTCCGGCGCCGGCTTGGTGGTCGACGCGGGTGCGTCGGTGGTGGTGCTGCTCATCAGCGTTCACGCTCCCAGAAGGACGGTCCGACGGGCTCGTGGAAGTCGCTCTGTGCGACCAGGTAGCCGTCGTCGTCGATCGCGATCGGAAGTTGGGGGAGGGGACGTGCGGCCGGTCCGAAGATGACCTCGCAGTTGTTCGAGACATCGAACGTCGACTGGTGGCACGGGCAGAGCAGGTGGTGCGTCTGCTGTTCGTACAGGGCGACCGGGCACCCGACGTGGGTGCAGATCTTCGAGTACGCGACGATGCCGTCGTAGCCCCAGTTCTCGTGCCCCTTGGCGGGGTGGAGGTCCTTCGGGTCGAGGCGCATGAGGAGGACGGCGGCCTTGGCCTTCTCCTCCAGCATGTCCTCCTTGTCGAGCATGCCGTCCGGGATGACGTGGAACACCGAACCGATGGTCACGTCCGACGCCTTGATCGGCAGACCCGTCGGGTCCTTCGTCAGGCGCGTGCCCTTCGCCCACATGGTGTGGCGGAGGAGTTCGTTCGGGTCGGCCGCGGGCGCGAGGTCGCGCACGAGGACGATGCCGGGGAGCGGGAACGCCGCGAGGGCGCCGATCATCGAGTTGCGGATCAGCTTGCGGCGGCTGAAGCCGGACTCCTTGTCGGCGAGCTGGAAGGCCTCGACGGCCTTCGCACGCGTCGCGTCCGTGCCACGCGTGGTGTGGCGGAGCTCCGAGATCTCGCGGTCGACGACGAGCGACTTCGACCAGTAGACGGCACCGAGGCCGAGCGCGAGCAGGGCCAGGGCGATCGAGAGGCCGAGCCAGAGGTTCGCGGTGCGGACCGTCCCGAAGTCGTCGGACTTGATCGGGAAGGCGATGTACGCGGCGATGGCCAGGACGCTGCCGACGATCGACAGGTAGAAGAAGGTCGCGACCTGGCGCTCGGCGAGGCGCTGCTTCTTCGGGTCGACGTCGGTGCGGCGCGGGCGGTGCGGCGGCTCGCCCGGGTTCTCGAACGGCTCCGCGGGCAGGACCGCGGTCCCGGCCGACGTGGTGGTCGCGCCGTGCTTCTCGACAGCCGAGGACGAGTTCAGTGCCTCGTCGTCGTGCTCTGCCATGGTGTTCCCTTCAGTGTCGTTCGACACGGACGATCAGTTGGACTTCGCGGTGAGCCAGACGGTCATCGCGACGACCGCGCCGAGCCCGAAGATCCAGATGAACAGACCCTCTGCCACCGGGCCGAGGGAGCCGAGGGCGAACCCGCCCGGCGACTTGTTGTCCTGCACGTACTTGAGGTACGTGATGATGTCGGCCTTCTGCTGCGGCGTGAGGTTGAGGTCGTTGAACACCGGCATGTTCTGCGGGCCAGTGACCATGGCCTCGTAGATGTGCTTGCCGGAGACCGTCTGCAGGTTCGGGGCGTACTTGCCCTCGGTCAGGGCACCGCCGGCGCCCGCCACGTTGTGGCACATCGCGCAGTTGATGCGGAAGAGCTCCGCGCCCTCTGCCGCGTCGCCGTCCTTGCCGTTGGTGAGGCTGCTGGACGGGACCGACGGGCCCGGGCCGAGCGACGCCACGTACTGGGCGAGTGCGTCGACCTGCTCGTCCGTGAACTGGGCGGGCTTCTCTTCCGCCTGCGGGCCCTGCGCGGCCATCGGCATGCGGCCGGTACCGACCTGGAAGTCGACCGACGCTGCGCCGACGCCGATGAGGGACGGACCCTCGCTGGTGCCCTGCGCGGAGAGGCCGTGGCAGGTGGCGCAGTTCGAGGCGAAGAGCTTCTGGCCCTCGTTCACCTTCGACTGGCTCGACGCGGCCACGGTGCTCGTGCTGTCGTCGGCGTTGGCCGAGGAGCTGAACAGCGCGTACGCACCGCCGGTGGTCATGAGACCGACGACGATGAGCGACACGGTCGCCATCGGGGAACGGCGGCCCTTCTTGGACTTGGTTCTGTTGAACATGCGGTGGGGGCTATCCAGTTCCTACTTGAGAAGGTAGATGACGGCGAAGAGGCCGATCCAGACGACGTCGACGAAGTGCCAGTAGTACGACACGACGATCGCGGTGGTCGCTTCCTTGTGACCGAAGTTCTTGGCGGCGAAACCGCGGCCGAGGGTCAGGAGGAAGGCGATCAGGCCGCCCGTCACGTGGAGACCGTGGAAGCCGGTGGTCATGTAGAACGCCGAGCCGTAGGCGCTGGAGGAGAGCGTGACGCCCTCGTGCCAGAGGTTCGCGTACTCGAAGACCTGGCCGCAGACGAAGATCGCGCCCATGCAGTACGTGACGAAGAACCACTCCGTCATGCCCCAGTCCTTCGGGTTCCAGCTCGTGCGGTGCACCTGGAACCGCTCGGCGGCGAAGACCGCGAACTGGCAGGCGAAGCTGGACAGCACCAGGATGATCGTGTTCACCGAGGCGAACGGCACCTCGAGCTTGGAGGTCTCGGTCGCCCAGAGCTCGGGCGAGGTGCTGCGCAGCGTGAAGTAGATCGCGAACAGGCCGGCGAAGAACATGACCTCGCTGCCCAGCCACACGATCGTCCCCACGGCAACGGCGTTCGGCCTGTTCAGGACCGGACCGCTGGCGGATCTGGAGAGAGGGGTGCTAGTCACGTCCTCCATTATGGCGGAAGTCGCACGCAGTGTTTTCGCAGGAGACTGGCGGGTCTTCCGAATTCACTACGATCGAGGCATGTCCGACCTCCTGTCCTGGCCCTCGGTGATCAGCGCGCTCATGGCGCGCGACGACCTCACGATCAGCCAGTCCACATGGGCCATGCAGGAGATCGTGGAAGGGCACGCCACCGACGCCCAGATCGCAGCATTCGTGGTCGCGCTGCGCGCGAAGGGCGAGACAGTCGACGAGGTCGTCGGGTTCCGCGACGCGATCCTCGATGCCGCCGTCCCGCTGGACGTCGACCCGATGGCGCTCGACATCGTGGGCACCGGCGGGGACGTCGTCGGGACGGTGAACGTCTCGACCATGGCGGCCATCGTGATCGCGTCGGCCGGGGTGCCGGTGGTGAAGCACGGCAACAAGGCGAGCTCGTCGAAGTCCGGATCGAGCGACGTGCTCGCCGCCCTCGGTCTCGACCTGACGATGGACGCCGCGCGTGTCGCGGACACCTTCCGGCGCGTCGGCCTGACGTTCGCCTTCGCGAGTTCGTTCCACCCCGGGTTCGCGCACGCCGCTGCCGTCCGCCGGCAGATCGGCGTGCCCACGGTCTTCAACTTCCTCGGCCCGCTCGTGAACCCGGCCCGGTGCGAGGCGAACGCGGTCGGCGTCGCCCAGCTCGAGCTCGTGCCGATCATCACGGGCGTGTTCCAGACGCGCGGCGCGACCGCCCTGGTGTTCCGTGGCGACGACGGCCTCGACGAGCTCACCACGACCGGGCACAGCCACATCTGGGAGGTCACCGGCGGCCGCGTGATCGAGCACGACCTCGACCCGCGCGACCTCGGGATCGCCCGCGCACGGATCGACGACCTCGTGGGCGGGGACCCGCAGCACAACGCGGGCGTGGTGCACCGGTTCCTCGCGGGGGAGACCGGGCCCGTCCGGGACATCGTCCTGCTGAACGCGGCCGCGGGGCTCGTGTCGTTCCGGCTCGCCCAGGACCCGTCGGAGGCGGATCGCCCGATCCTGCAGCGGTTCCGCGAACAGCTCGTCGTCGCCGCGGACGCCGTGGACTCCGGCGCCGCCGCCCGCAAGCTCGCCGACTGGGTGGGCGTGTCCGCCCACGCCTGACCGCCACGACGAACCGGGATCGGACCCGGACGCCACCGGCGCCTCCAGGCGGTCGCGTCAGCGGGTGGTGACTACTTGACGTCCTCGTCGACCCAGTCGAAGGTCTTCGTGACGGCCTTCTTCCAGAGGCGGAGGGTGCGGTCGCGCTCGGCGTCGTCGAGCTGCGGCTCCCAGCGCTTGTCCTCCTGCCAGTTGGCACGGAGCTCGTCGAGGTTCTCCCAGAACCCGACCGCCAGGCCCGCCGCGTAGGCGGCACCGAGCGCGGTGGTCTCGGCGACCACCGGGCGGACCACCGGCACGTTGAGGATGTCGGCCTGGAACTGCATGAGCTCGTTGTTCGCGGTCATGCCGCCGTCCACCTTGAGCTCCGTGAGGTCGACCCCGGAGTCCGCGTTGACGGCGTCGAGGACCTCGCGGGTCTGCAGCGCGGTCGCCTCGAGGGCGGCGCGGGCGATGTGGCCCTTGTTGACGTAGCGGGTGAGGCCGACGATCGCACCGCGGGCGTCCGGACGCCAGTACGGGGCGAACAGACCCGAGAACGCCGGGACGAAGTACACGCCGCCGTTGTCCTCGACGGTCTTGGCGAGTGCCTCGACCTCCGGCGCGCTCCCGATCAGGCCGAGGTTGTCGCGGAGCCACTGGATGAGCGAGCCCGTGACGGCGATCGAACCCTCGAGCGCGTAGTGGGTCTCCTGGTCGCCGAGCTTGTAGCCGACGGTGGTGAGCAGCCCGTTCTCCGAGCGGACGATCTCCGTGCCCGTGTTGAAGATGAGGAAGTTGCCGGTGCCGTACGTGTTCTTCGACTCGCCCTGGTCGAAGGCCGCCTGGCCGAACGTCGCGGCCTGCTGGTCGCCCAGGATGCCGGCGATCGGCACCTCGCGGAGGAGGCTCGACGACTCGACCGTGCCGTAGACCTCGGAGGAGCTGACGATCTCGGGGAGCATCGACTTCGGCACACCGAAGTCGGCGAGGATGTCGTCACGCCACTCGAGCGTCTCGAGGTCCATGAACAGCGTGCGGGACGCGTTCGTGACGTCGGTCTTGTGGACGCCGCCGTCGACGCCGCCGGTGAGGTTCCAGAGGACCCAGGTGTCGGTCGTGCCGAAGAGGAGGTCGCCCGCCTCGGCCTTCTCGCGCGCACCCTCGACGTTCTCGAGGATCCACACGATCTTCGTGCCGGCGAAGTAGGTCGCGAGCGGGAGGCCGACGACCGACTTGTAGCGGTCGGTGTCGCCGTCCGCGAGCTTGTCGACGATCGACTGCGTGCGGGTGTCCTGCCAGACGATGGCGTTGTAGACCGGCTTGCCGGTGTTCTTGTCCCAGACCACCGCGGTCTCGCGCTGGTTCGTGATGCCGACCGCCGCGACGTCGTGGCGGGTGATGTCGGCCCGGGACAGCGCCTGGCCGATGACCTCACGCGTGTTGTCCCAGATCTCGGCCGGGTCGTGCTCGACCCACCCGGCACGCGGGAAGATCTGCTCGTGCTCCTTCTGTCCGACGGAGACGATCGAGCCGGAGTGGTCGAAGACGATCGCTCGGGTGGAGGTCGTGCCCTGGTCGATGGCGACGATGTAGTCGGCCATTGGTGCTCCTTACGGGTTTCGTTCGGTGGGGGGTCAGACGAGGGGGAGGAGGGCCTTGGACAGCACGGCTGCGAGCGCGCCGCCGACGAGGGGGCCGACGACCGGCACCCAGGCGTAGGCCCAGTCGCTCGAGCCCTTGCCCGCGATCGGGAGGAAGGCGTGCGCGATGCGGGGGCCGAGGTCACGGGCCGGGTTGATGGCGTAGCCGGTCGGGCCACCGAGGCTCACGCCGATCGCGATGACGAGGAAGGCGACCGGGATGGCGCCGAGCTCCGCGGGGGTCTTGCCGTTGGTGAAGGCGATGACGACGAAGACGAGCACGAAGGTGCCGATGATCTCGGTCACGAGGTTCCAGCCGTACGAACGGATCGCCGGGCCGGTGGAGAACACGCCGAGCTTGGCGGCCGCGTCCGGCTCCTCGTCGAAGTGCTGCTTGTACGCGAGCCAGACGATGACGGCGCCGATGATCGCGCCGATCAGCTGGGCGAGCCAGTAGAGGAACATCTGGCCGATGGTGATGTTGCCGAGGATCGCCTGCGCGAGGCTCACCGCCGGGTTGAGCTGGCCGCCGGACTTGTACGACACGGTGACGCCGGCGAAGACCGCGAAGCCCCAGCCGATCGTGACCATGAGGAACCCGGCTCCGAAGCCCTTGGACTTCGTCAGCGACACGGCGGCGACGACGCCGCCACCCAGGATGATGAGCATCGCCGTGCCGACGAGCTCGGAGAGGAAATTGACGCCGATGCCGTCCATCGGTGACCTCCAGTGCGTGAGGGTTGGGGGTCCGGTGGACTGCGCCGGCACTCCCCGTTGAGTGATTGAGGCCGAGCATAGTGACGCGGCTTCCGCTGGTGCGACGGGATCGTGAGGGAACTGCGCGAAAGTGCACGAACGTGCAGGAGAGGTGTGCGTCCGGGGACCCGCAGGTCGGTGTGCGGCGCGAACGCCCTGCACGAACGTGCACGGTGACGGAACGGCTGAGCGACCGTGGGATGTACATTGATGACACTCCGGTCGACGACGGCGGTGTGCTGCCTCGCGATCGCCCTTCCCGTGGAGGTCAGCATGAAGAAGCTCATCAACGATCCGCAGGCCGTGGTCGCCGAGACCGTGCGCGGGTTCGCGCTCGCGCACGCCGGGCACGTCGTCCTCGTGGAGGACCCGATCCACCTGCACCGGGCCGACGCCCCCGTGTCCGGGAAGGTCGGCATCGTGAGCGGCGGCGGGAGCGGACACGAGCCGCTGCACGCCGGGTTCGTCGGGCCGGGCATGCTCGACGCCGCCGTGCCGGGACCCGT
This sequence comes from Curtobacterium sp. 22159, assembly GCF_052045775.1. NCBI lineage: Bacteria > Bacillati > Actinomycetota > Actinomycetes > Micrococcales > Microbacteriaceae > Curtobacterium > Curtobacterium sp. 22159. The sequence continues at coordinate 294,180 of NZ_JBQEPN010000002.1, read as the reverse complement.
GTTCACGAGCCCGACGCCGGACCCGATCGTGGCTGCCACGAAGGCGGTCGACGGGGGAGCGGGCGTGCTCCACATCGTGAAGAACTACACCGGCGACGTCCTGAACTTCGAGACCGCCGCCGAACTCGCCGGCATGGACGACATCCGCGTCGAGTCCGTCGTGGTGGACGACGACGTCGCCGTACAGGACTCGCTCTACACGGCGGGACGTCGCGGCGTCGCCGGCACCGTGGTCGTGGAGAAGTGCGCCGGCGCTGCGGCCGAACGCGGGGACGACCTCGACGCCGTCGCCGCGGTCGCTCGGCACGTCAACGACGTGACGCGCTCGATGGGCCTCGCGCTGACCTCCGGGACCGTGCCGCACGCGGGCGAACCGTCCTTCACCCTCGCCGACGACGAGGTCGAGCTCGGCATCGGCATCCACGGCGAGCCGGGGCGCGAGCGCATCCCGATGGCACCGGCGGACCAGCTCGTCGACCGGGTGCTCGAACCGATCCTGACCGACCTGGACGCCCCTGAGGGCTCGAAGCTCCTGCTCCTCGTCAACGGCATGGGCGGCACGCCGCTGTCGGAGCTCTACATCGTCTACCGCCGCGCCGCCGAGGTGCTCGCCGACCGCGGGTTCGAGGTCGCGCGTAGCCTGGTCGGCGACTACGTGACATCCCTCGAGATGCAGGGGTTCTCGCTCACCGTCACGGTGCTCGACGACGAACTCACCGCCCTCTGGGACGCACCGGTGGAGACCCCGGCACTGCGCTGGGGTCGCTGAGCCACCGCCCACCCTCCAGGAAGGAACACGAATTGGCGCTCGACACCGCATGGGCCATCGACTGGGTCCGACGCACTGCCGCCACGATCGACGAGCACCGGGCCGAGCTCGTGACGCTGGACCGTGAGATCGGCGACGGAGACCACGGCGAGAACCTCGACCGCGGGTTCCGTGCCGTGCTCGAGGCCGTCGACGCCGGCTCGTTCGACACTCCCGGCGCCGTGCTCAAGGTCGTCGCGACGAAGCTCATCTCGACGGTGGGCGGCGCTGCCGGGCCGCTGTTCGGGACCGCGTACCTCAAGGCGGCCCAGGCCGCCGGCGACGCGACCGAGCTCGACGCCGACACCATCGTGGCGGTCCTGACCGCGGCTCGCGACGGGATCGTCTCGCGCGGCAAGGCGGCCGTCGGCGACAAGACGATGGTGGACGCGTGGTCGCCTGCGGTGGACGCCGCGACGGCAGCGGCCACGGACGGCGCGGACCCGGCGCACGTGCTCGCCGCCGCCGCGGACGCCGCTGCCCGCGGCGCGGAGTCGACCGACCCGCTCGTCGCGCACAAGGGCCGGGCCAGCTACCTCGGGGAGCGCGCCGTCGGGCACCGCGACCCAGGCGCGCAGTCCACGGTGTACATCCTCCGGGCTGCGGTGGACGCCGCGTGACCGTCGGCATCCTGGTCGTCTCGCACAGCGCAGCGATCGCGACCGGCACCGTCGAACTCGCCCGTCAGATGGCCGCGGACGTCCCCCTGGTCGCCGCCGGCGGGACGGACGACGGCGGGATCGGGACGTCGTTCGACGCCATCACGGCGGGCATCGAGGAGCTGTCCGACGCCGAGGCGGTGGTGGTCCTCTGTGACCTCGGGTCCGCCTACCTGACGACCGACACGGCACTCGACTTCCTCGACGACGACGCGCGCGCTCGGGTGCACGTGTCGCCGGCGCCGCTCGTCGAGGGCGCGGTCGCGGCGGCGGTCGCCGCGCAGACCGGCGGCGACGTGGCGGCGGTCCTGGCGGCAGCGGCATCCGCGGCGGACACCGGGACGGACGCGGGCAGCGGGACCGACGCGGGCAGCGCCTCCCGTCCGGCCGTCGACGGCCCAGGAGGCGCGGGACCGGCGGCAGGGACCGGTGCGGACGACGACGCGGTCGCGTCGCAGACGGTCGAGCTCGTCAACGAGAGCGGACTGCACGCCCGACCGGCAGCCGAGTTCGTGAAGACGGCGGCGAAGTACGAGGCGACGGTCCGCGTGAACGGCGTGGACGCGAAGAGTCTGCTCGCGATCATGGCGCTCGCCCTGCCGAAGGGTGCGAGCGTGACGGTCGAGGCCAGCGGGCCGGACGCCGCCGACGCGGTCGACGCCCTGGTCGCACTGGTCCGGTCCGGCTTCGGCGAGTGAACCCGCGGCCCCGGCACACGGGGTCGCCGGGCCGATCGTGGACGGTGTCGGTCAGGTGATCGACACCGTCCCGGCGAGGTCGAGGTCCGACGGGCCCCCGGTCACCCCGGCATCGGCGAGGAGCGTGGCACCGAAGACCGCACTCCAGAACGTCCGGGCGTCGCGCCCGACGCCGCTGCCGCTCGTCCAGCCGTGCTCGGTGACGACCCGGTCGAGGTAGCGCTCCGACTGGCGGAACAGCACCTGGAGCAGGAGCCGGACCCGGTCCCGCTGGACGGCGTCGTCGCCTGCGGCCGCGAGGGCGCGGACGACGAGCGGCGTGGACGGCATGGCGAGCGCGGTGCGGGCGAGGACGTGCCTGAAGGCCTCCGGTGACGTCGCCCGCCGTCCGGCGGCCTGCAGGCGCGTGGTGTCCCGGAGGAACAGCGCGAACGCCGCGTCGAGGACGAGCCGGTCCTTCGAGCCGTAGTGGTGCGTGATCTGGTTCGGGTAGACGCCCGCCGCACGCGCGATCTCGCTCACGGTGACCGTCCGCCGTGGCTCCGCGCTGCTCGTCAGCAGCCCTGCGGTCGCCGCGAGGATCTTCGCGCGGGTCGCTGCGCCGCGCCGGGTTCCCGGGGCGTCCGTCTCGGTTGCCATGCCGGAATTGTACGTGGTACAACTCGACTTGTTCAATGTACAAGAAGGAGTCGTCCATGGACATCTCGATCACCGGCTACGGCGCAGTTTCCCCGTTCGGCCACGGCGTGCCAGCCCTCTGGGACGCACTCGTCGCCGGACGCTCCGGCGTGCACGTGCTCGAGCGGTCCGGACCGCTCTGGGAGCAGGTGCCGATCCGGGTCGGGGCCGACGCCGCGCTCGACGCCGACGGAGCGCTCGGCCGGGTGCGCGCCAACCGACTCGACCGCAGCCAGCAGCTCGCACTCGTCGCGGCCGAGGAGGCCTGGGCGGACGCCGGGGCCCCCGAGGTCGAGGGCGACCGGCTCGCCGTGGTGATCGGCACCGGCATCGGGGGAGTGGAGACCCTCCTGGACGCCCACGACGTGCTCGGGGCGTCCGGCGCTCGACGGGTGTCGCCGCGCGCCGTCCCGATGCTCATGGCCAACGGCGCCTCCGCCCAGATCAGCATCGCGTTCGGGGCGCGTGCCGGTGCCTACACGACGGTGTCGGCCTGCGCCTCCGGGGCCGAGGCGATCGCCACCGCCGCCCGCCTCATCGCGTCGGGAGAGGCCGACGTCGTGATCGCCGGCGGCACCGAGGCCGCGGTCACCCCGGTCACGATGGCGTCGTTCGCGCAGTCACAGGCGCTCGCCAAGCCCGGCGACGACGACCCCGCCACGCTCTCCCGGCCGTTCGACGTCGACCGCCGCGGGTTCGTCCTGGGCGAGGGCGCGGGCATCCTCGTCCTCGAACGGGCCGAGCACGCAGCCGCACGGGGGCACGCGCCGCACGGGACCCTCGCGGGGTGGGGCATCACGTCGGACGCGTTCCACATCACCGCGCCGCTCGACGACGGCAGCGAGCAGGAGCGGGCGATGACCGCCGCGATCCGCATGGCCGGACTCACCGGTGCGGCCATCGACCACGTCAACGCGCACGCGACGGGGACGCCCGTGGGGGACGTCGGCGAGGCGGCGGCGATCTCCCGCGCGGTGGGCACCGGTGCGCTGGTCACGGCACCGAAGAGCGCGATCGGCCACATGTTCGGCGCCGCCGGGGCGGTGGAGTCGATCCTCGCCGTCCGTGCGATCGAGACGGGTGTGGTCCCGCCGACGCGCAACCTCGAGCACCTCGACCCCGCGGTGGAACTCGACGTCGTGGCCGGTACCGCCAGGACCGCCCCGATCCGGACGGCGCTGAACAACTCGTTCGGGTTCGGCGGCCAGAACGCCTCGCTCGTGTTCACGGCCGCCTGAGGCGCGGCCTCAGGCGGCCGGCGTCGGCTCCGGCGCGAACCGCTGGAGGCCCGTGACACGCAGGAGGTCGAGCTTGGCGGAGTCCTCCGTTCCCGGCACCGTCGTGTACACGACGATGCGGAGGTCGCCACCGGGCACGCCGAGGACGTCACAGTCGACCTCGATGGGCCCGACGGGGGAGTGCACCCGCTTCCGGCTCGTGCGGTGCTCGGCCACCCGGCCGGTGTCCCACCGCCGCTCGAACTCCGGCGACTCGCGGCGCAGGCGGGACACGAGCTCGACGAGGTCCCGGTCCGCCGGGTACCGGCCGAGCGCCGCGCGCAGGTCCGCCGCCAGGTCGCTGGAGAACTCCTCCTGGTGCTCGTCGTCCCACTCGACCTCGTCGTGGCCGTGCATGAAGTGCCGCCAGACGAGGTTCCGGTCGATGCCCGTGTAGCGGCTCGGGTCACCCGAGAGCGCCGCCCAGAGGTCGTTCCACAGCAGGATGTCGTGCGCGGCCGTGAACACCGCGAGCGGGACGTCCCCGAGGCGGTCGACGATCCGCTGCACCCCGGCCGTCACGTGTCGGGGCACCGTGCGTCGGGACGGCGGCGTCGAACCGGCCACCCGGCAGAGGTGGTCGCGCTCCTCCTCGCTGATGCGCAGGGCCGTCGCCAGCGCCTCGAGCAGCTGCGGCGAGGGGTTCGTGGCCCGGCCCTGCTCGAGCCGGACGACGTAGTCCACGCTCACCCCCGCGAGCGCCGCGAGCTCCTCGCGCCGGAGCCCCGGCGTCCGTCGCCCCGGCCCCGCAGGCAACCCGACCTCCTCGGGACGGACCCGGTCGCGCCAGGAACGCAGCACACTCGCGAACTCGCTCATGCCACCATCCTCACCCCGCGGCCGGTGCCCTCCCTGGTACTGGTGGTCCCACCGTCGTGGCGTGCCTGGGAGACCTCGCCGGCGCGGGGGATCGTGGAGGCATGACGACAACACTCATCACCGGAGCCAACCGCAGTCTCGGCCTCGAGACCGCCCGACGCCTCATCGACGCGGGCCACACCGTCTACGCCGGCATGCGCGACCCCGGCCGCGGCGACGAGGCACGCGCACTCGGGGCCACCGTCCTGCAGCTCGACGTGACGGACCAGGAGAGCGTCGACCGTGCCGTCGCGGAGCTCCCGGCACTCGACGTCCTCGTGAACAACGCCGGGATCCTCGGCACGTCCTTCGGGGTGGACGACCTCGATGCTGCCGCCATGGACGCCGTGCTCGACACCAACGTCACCGGCGTCGTCCGTGTCACCCAGGCCGCGCTCCCGCTCCTCCGCGAGTCGGCCAACCCCGTCATCGTGAACGTCGCATCCGGGGTGGGCTTCCCGCGCTGGCTGACGACGCCGGGCCGGGACGAGTACCCCGTGCCCGCGGTGCCGTACGCGGCCTCGAAGGCGGCGCTCATCGCGCTGACCGTGCAGTACGCGAAGAACCTGCCGGGGTTCCGGGTGAACGCGAGCGACCCCGGGTACACGGCGACCGAGTTCAACGGCTTCGGTGGCCACCAGACCGTCACCGAGGGGACCGATGCCACGGTCGCCCTCGCGCTGCTCGGTGCCGACGGTCCGACGGGGGAGTTCCACGACCGCGACGGGCGCATCGCGTACTGACGCGACCGTCCGGCGGACGGGAGGCGCGGTGGCAGCGGGCGCCGCGCCTCCCGTCCGGCCGCGCCGCGCGCTCCGTCGTCGAGGTCGCACGACGTGCCGCGCGCTCCGTCGCCGAGGTCGCACGACGTGCCGCGCGCTCTGTCGCCGAGGTCGCACGACGTGCCGCTCATCTCCGCCGCCGACGGCGTGTCGTGCGACCGGAACCGCACGCGGGCGGCGTGTCGTGCGACCGGAACCGCGGCAGCCGAGCCGGCGCGCCGCGTCAGTCGTGGACGTCGGTGCCGAAACCCGGCCCCGGCCGCATCATCCAACCGGCGACGTCCGGGAGCGGCCGGAACCCGAACCGCTCGTACAGCCCGTGCGCATCCGCGGTGAAGAGCGCGAACCGCTTCAGCCCGAGCGGCTCGATCGCCTCGGTCACGCCGCGCACGAGCGCCGTCCCCACCCCGCGACCACGGACCTCCGCGTCGACGAAGACGTCGGCGAGCCACCCGAAGGTCACCCCGTCGGTGATCACCCGCGCGTAGCCGAGCTGCCGACCGGTCACGTCGTCGTGCACGCTGAAGTTCCGGGACCCGGCGATGATCGCGTCCTGGGTGGCGCGGTCACGACCACGCGCCCAGTACGACTCCTCGCTCAGCCAGCGGTGGACACGGTCGACGTCGAGGTCGGCGGGGTCGTCGGAGAATCGCAGTCCGTCCATCCGCCCAGTGAAGCGGTGGTCCGGTCACGGGGCAACGGCCGATCCGACGCGGGTGGCCCGGGAGGCGCGGTGCCGGTCCGACGGGCACCACGCGTCTGTCAGGATGACGGCATGCGCGCAGTCCAGTACTCAGCCTTCGGGTCGGTCCCGGCCATCGTCGACGTGCCGGACCCGGCCGCGCCGGACGACGGCGTCGTGGTCCGGGTCGCGGCGACCGGCGTCTGCCGGAGCGACTGGCACGCGTGGAAGGGTCACGACGACTCGGTCCGCCTGCCGCACATCCCCGGGCACGAGTTCGCCGGCGTCGTCACGTCCGTCGGGTCGGCCGTCGCACGGTTCGCCGTGGGGGACCGCGTGACGGCACCGTTCGTCTTCGCGTGCGGCGAGTGCGAGCAGTGCCTCGACGGTGCGACCCAGGTGTGCACGCGGCAGGAACAGCCCGGGTTCACGCTGCCCGGTTCGTACGCGGAGTCCGTCGTCGTGCCGCACGCCGACGTGAACCTCGTCGCCCTGCCCGACGCCGTGGGCTTCGCCGAGGCCGCCGGGCTGGGCTGCCGCTTCGGCACGGCGTACCACGCACTGCACGCCCGCGGTCGTGTGGCGCCAGGGGAGTGGGTCGTGGTGTTCGGCTGCGGGGGCGTCGGCCTCTCGACCGTCATCGTCGCCGTCGCCGCCGGAGCGCGCGTCGTCGCGGTGGACGTCTCGCCCGCGGCGCTCGCCCGCGCCGAGACGCTCGGAGCCGTCACGGTGCCGATGGGCGACGGCGCTCCGGAAGCCGTCCGGGGCATCACGGAAGGCGGCGTGCACGTGTCGGTCGACGCCTTCGGCAGCCGTGCCACCTCCGTCGCCGCCGTGGCCTCCCTGCGGCCCCGGGGCCGACACGTGCAGGTGGGACTGCTCCTCGACGACGAGGCGACCCCGGCCATCCCCATGGGACGCGTCATCGCGGACGAGCTCGAGCTGCTCGGGAGTCACGGGATCGCCGTGGCGGAGTACGCCGCGATGCTCGACGACGTCGTCGCGGGTCGGTTGCGGCCCGCCGAGTCGATCGGCCGCACGATCGGGTTCGACGACCTGCCGGACGCCCTGGTGGCGATGGACCGGCCCGCGACGTCCGCGGGCATGACGGTCGCGGTGTTCTGAGGGCCGGATCAGGCGCGGATGAGGTTGGGGGCGAACCGGCACCAGTAGTCGGTGATCGGGCCGTCCGACTCGCGGATCCCCACGCCACGCGACTCGCCGTCGAGGACCCAGGACCCCAGGACCGGGTGGTTGTGGCCGTTCGCGCCGGGGAAGTCGGGCAGCTCGTGGTACTGCTGCCACACACGCTCGCCGCCGGTGCCGTCGCGGCGGTACGCACGCCCGTTCGACGTCACCGAACCGTCGGCACGGTGCACCTCGATGCCGTCGCCCTCGCGTCCGAACACCGGCTTCACGACGAAGTCCGTCATGCCGTGCGGGCCGTCCGGGTACGCGGGCAGCAGGTTCTCGTGGCCGGGGAACGCCCGCCAGAGCGCGACCAGCAGCAGCTTGTTGGAGAGGAACATCTTCCACGCCGGCTCGTACCACCGGCCCAGCCGACCTCGGTCACTGACCAGGTAGTCGCCGAACTCCTGCTCGCCCTGCGCACGGTCGTCGCCGGAGACGAGGTCCTCCCACGGGTAGAGCTTGAACAGGTTGCGGATGACGGGGTACTGCGTTCCCGGTCGGTCGCCGGGCAGCGTGTACACACTCCGGGCGGAACCGGCCGGTTCCTCGCTGCCGACGAACTGCCGCGCGACCGCGTGCCAGCCGATGTCCTTCATCTCGATGCCGGTGTGCTCCCACCCGGCCTCGGCGGCGAGGTCGCGCACGTAGGCGACGGTGTTCCAGTCCTCGCCGGCCGTGTCGAGGTCGGAGTGCGCGACGAACAGCCGTCCACCCTCCTCGGCTCGCAGCGACTCGTGGAGGAGCGTGCGCCACCTCGCGACCATGGCTTCGTGGATGCCGTTCCACTGGTCCGTCTCGGCCGGGAGCTCACCGGTCGCCACACGGTCCTGGAGCCAGTGCCACTGGGACACCGACGCCTCGATGAGACCCGTCGGGGTGTCGCCGTTGTACTCGAGCAGCTTGGCGGGGGAGCCGTCCCCGGCGTACGCGAGGTCGAAACGCGCGTAGACGTCCGGTTCCTGGTGCTCGAGCGACCACGCGGCGAGCTCGAAGCCCGCCGGGGTGAGCCCGAGGGTGCCGAGTTCTCCCGCCGCCATGGAGCGCGCCGCCTCGAGGCACATCCGGTGGAGTTCCTCGGTCTGGCGTTCGAGCGCCTCGACCTCGGGGAGCGTGAAGACGTACGCGGCCCCGTCGTTCCAGTACTCCACCTCGGTCCCGTCGTCCCGCAGGGAGCGTGAGTAGATGAGACCGGTCTGCTGGATGCGACGCTGCCAGTCCGGACGCGGCGTGAACTCGACGCGTTCCATCAGCCGCCGAACCCGCCGTGCTCGCCCGACCCACCGAACCCGCCCTTCGACACCGAGCTGCCCTTGGACGAGATGCCGGACTTCGCCGTCTTCCCGGACGGCAGCGTGCTCGTGCCGCCCGACACGGAGTCACCCACGGCCGGGACCTTCGTCGAGCGGTTGCTGCTGATCGGTAGGTAGTACCAGGCAGCATGGCCGCCGTGGTTGTTGCAGTCGTCGTCGGGGAGGCGCTTCTGCGTCGCGTTGTCGCGGCAGATCTTCGCGTAGTCGCTGTCGACGCCGGAGCCTTCGCCGCAGCCGGTCAGCGACGCAGCGAGTGCGGCGACCACTCCGATCGAGACGACACGGGACGCACGACGACGACGAACACTCACGATTGGGAACAGTACCGGGTGTTCGATCTCCCGCGTTCACCGACCGGAGGGGAGCGTCAGGGCCTGCGGCGAGATCGCTGAGTTGACATAATACGCATTATCGGCGCAGCGGCCGTCTCGATAGCCGTGGAGGACCGGACGCGTCGGTGATACTCAGTTCGGGGTCGTGCGGCTCGTGCCGGTCCGTGTCGACTGCGCGGCCAGTCCCGGTCGTCCGCGACGGAACAGCCAGGCGATGTTCGAGGGTCCGGGGCTGAGCCGGATCGCCGCTTCTGCGATGACGCGTTCTTCGAAGTCGTGGTCGCGGGTGAGCTCGTGGATCTCGGTCGAAGCGCGCCACCAGAACCGGACCCGCTCGAGGATCGGCGAGCTCTGGCGGTGCGTCGACTCGGTCGTGAGCCTGCTCATGACGTTGTTGCGCCTGTGGTCGCACCGCGGAGGTCTTCGTCGGTGACGTGTTCCTTCCACGTCGTCGCGGTTGAGGGGTCGTCGCCGAGCTCGAGGAACGCGATGTGCTCCATGAACCCGTCCTCGGTGGAAGCGTGCCAGTGCTCCTGCCCGGGTGGGGTGTAGAGCGTCTGCCCGGGGTGTACCTCAATCACCTCGCCATCGCGGGTGCCGAACCGGGCGATCCCCTGGGTGACGTGGAGGTACTGGCCCTTCTCGTGCGAGTGCCAGGCCGTGCGGGCGCCCGGTGCGAACCGCACCAGCGCAGCAGTCGCGTGTTGACCGTCCTCGTGCGGGCTGACGATGCTCTCGACCCAGACGTCGCCAGCGAACTGCTCGGGCGGGTTCTTTACGGTCGGGGTGCGCGCTTCAATTTGCATCTTGTACTTCCTGTTCGTCGTCTCGTCGCGGGCGTCGTCAGCGCAATCGCGCTCGGTCACCACCAGAACGGCGCCTGCGGCCGGTACGGGTCCTCGATCGTGGCGATCTCCTCGTCCGTCAGGCGGAGGTCGAGCGCCGCGCCAGCGTCGGCGAGGTGGCCCGGCTTCGTCGCACCGACGACGGGTGCGGAGAGGACCGGATTGCGGAGCACCCACGCGAGCGCGACCTGCGCCATCGGGACGCCGCGACCCTCGGCGACGCGCTGGACCGCATCGATGACGGGTCCGTCATCGTCGCTGTCGAAGGCCTTCGCGACCGTGTCCGTCGCGGACCGTCTCGTCATCACACCTCTGGGCCTGGTGAGTCGGCCCTTCGCGTTCGGTGAGTACGGCACCAAGCCGACGCCCTGGTCGGCACACATCGGGATCATCTCCCGTTCCTCTTCCCGCTTGAGGGCGTTGTACTGGTCCTGCATGCTCACGAACGGCGTCCATCCGTGCACGGCTGCGGCGGTCTGCAGCTTCGCGAACTGCCACGCCCACATCGACGACGCCCCGAGGTAGCGGACCTTGCCAGCATGGACGAGTCCGTCGAGGGTCTCCATCGTCTCCTCGACCGGGGTCTCGTCGTCGAAACGGTGGATCTGGTACAGGTCGATGTAGTCCGTCCCGAGCCGGCGGAGCGACGCGTCGACCTGCTCGAGGATCGCCTTCCGGGACAGCCCGGACCCGCCGGGGCCGTCGTGCATCTTCCCGGACACCTTCGTCGCGAGCACGATGTCCTCGCGGCGGGAGTACTCCCGGATCGCGCGGCCGACGTACTCCTCGCTCGTGCCCTGCTGGTACACGTTCGCGGTGTCCCAGAACGTTATGCCGAGCTCCACGGCCTGCCGGAAGAACACCGAGGATGCTTCCTCGTCGAGCGTCCACGAGTGCATGCCGGCCGTGGGATCGCCGAAGCTCATGCAGCCGAGGGCGAGCCGGCTGACTCGCAAGCCCGTCGACCCCAGACGTGTGTGCTCCATGCTGCTCCTCCTCATGAACAGGTGAAAACCGTGCGCTCATCGGATTTCTACCACCGGGCCGCAGGCCGGAGGGATGCTCCGATGGAACACCCCACCACCGCCCGTGCGTCTCTACCGTCGGAGACGTAAACCGCACCGTGAGCAGGAGGCATGCATGAGCAGCTGGGCAGCCGACACCCTCGAACGGTTCGCCACCGCGGACGATCTGCACATCAGTCCGGTCCGTCCCGACGGGGTCACCCCTGGCACGCCGACGTGGATCTGGTCCGTCGTCGTCGACGGGGACCTCTACGCCCGGGCGTGGAACGGCCGGCGGTCACGGTGGTTCCGCGCCGCCGTGGAGCAAGCAGCCGGCACGATCCGGATCGCCGGCGAGCAGTACGACGTCGCATTCGACCAGCCCGGCCCGGGCCTGAACAGCCGGATCGATGCCGCGTACGAGCAGAAGTACGCCGGCAGCAGTCACCTGCCGCCGATGCTGCAGGACGGGCCGACCGCTGCGACGATCCGCATCCGCCCCCGCACCGTCTGACCCGCAGAAGCAATCCAGGAGGAGATCCCATGACTGAGCAGCAACGACAGGTCGGCGGCGGCCGGGCGATGTTCGGTGACTTCGCGCCGAAGCTCGCCGAACTCACCGACGACGTCCTGTTCGACGACCTCTGGAACCGTGCTGAGCTCCCTGCGCGGGACCGGAGCCTCATCACTGTCGCGGTCCTCACCGCCGGCGGTCACGCCGACCAGCTCCGCTTCCACCTCGGCCGCGCCGTCGAGAACGGCGTCACGCAGCGGGAACTGATCGAAGCGATCACTCACGTCACCCTTTACGCAGGCTGGCCGAACGGGATGGCCGCGATGGGCGTCGCCAAGGACCTCTTCGGTCAGGACTGACCAGCGGCGCTCCGCGTCGCACTGTTCGACGGTTCCCGCTCGTGTTCCTTGGTCGCGGTCCAGCTCGCCAGCAGCCGGAGCGACTCCTCAGTCTCGGAGCCGGGCTCGGCCGAGTAGACGAGGAAGTTGAGGCCGGACTCGGCCATGGGTTCCATCGCTTCGTAGACCAGATGCAGGTCCCCCACCACCGGGTGCCGGAAGTACTTGTTACCGTGCCCGTGGTGGCGGACGTTGTGCGCTCCCCACCGGGTCCGGAACTCCTCGCTCACCGTCGACAGTTCCCCGATCAGGCTCTGCAGCTCCGCGTCGTGCGGGTTGCGGCCGGCCTCGGCGCGGAGGATCCCGACGTTGATGTCCGCAGCACCATCCCAGTTCGGGTAGAACGCTCGAGACTGCTCCTGCTGCAGGAACGTGAACCGCGCCAGGTTCACCGGCCGCCCCTGACGCTCGTACATGTCCCAGTACAGACCGCGGAACAGCTGGTTCTCGGCAATGACGTCCATGCGTCCGTTCCGCACGAACGCCGGGCCGGCGGTGAACCCGTCCAACGCCCACTGCATGCCGGCACGCGCCAGCCGCTGCGGCGCCGTGCGGCGCTTCCGGACCGGAGACGCGTTCGCTTCACGCGCGAGGTCGAACAGGTGCTCGCGCTCGGCATCGTCGAGCAGCAACGCGTCGGCGATCGAGGCCAGGACCGCGTCCGAAGCACCGATCAGGTCCCCGCGCTCGAGTTTGGCGTAGTACTCCACGCTCACGCCCGCGAGCATCGCCACCTCAGCACGACGCAGCCCCGGGACACGACGACCAGGACCGCCCGGCAGCTCCACCTGCTCCGGCGTCACCCGGGCTCGCCGAGACACCAGGAAGTCCTTCACCTCGTCCTTGTTCTGCATGCAGACACAGTAGGACGGAAGACCAACGGCAGAGGCGTTCACTCAGAGCACCTCACGGGCTTTCACCCCGACCGGCACCCTGTCACCCTCGACATGCACTTGTGGCGGTCAGCTGTCGGGGCCCCCACCGGGGTGTGCCAGTGCGGCGAGCTGGCGGATCCGGTTTTCTGATACGGATCCAGGTGCGGCGGTGTCGCCGGTGTTGCCCTGCTCGCCGTGGATGGTCCGCGCGTAGCCGAGCTGGGTGTGCTCGTCGACGACGCGTTTCGGTCGCTGACGAACTCGGTGGCGTACTCCCCCACGGACGTCATCACGTTGTCGGCGCGAGGCGCTGATGGGCTCCGAGTCGGCGGCCGCGTTCGTCATCGCCCGTGCGGTGTCCCTCCTGGGCAGATCGACGCTGAGCGGAAGCGACGTCAGAGGCCCACGCTCCCCTGTGAAATACCACCGTCGATCGTCACCGTGGTGCTGGTCATGTACGCCGCACGACCCGAGGCGAGGAACACCACGACCTCGGCGATCTCCTTCGGTTCGGCGAGACGACCGAGTGGGATGGCTCGGTCGAGTTCCTGGAGCTTCTCCGGGTCGGACGTCGTCGCCGTGTTGATCGGGGTGTCGACCGCGCCCGGCGCGATGTTCACGATGCGGATGCCGTGAGGTCCGAGTTCCACGCCGCCGCTGCGCGCGAGCATCCGCATCCCGCCCTTCGACACGCAGTAGGCGAGGTTGCCCGGCATCGGCCAGTCCTCGTGCACGCTCGAGATGTTGAGCACGATCCCACCGTCGCCCTGAGCGATGAACTGCTTGGCCGCGAACTGCGTCGCGAAGAACGCGCTCTTCATGTTCACGGCCATGACCCGGTCGTAGCCCTCCTCGGTCTCCTCGAGCAGCGACTTGCGGTCCTCCATGCCGGCGTTGTTGACGAGCGCGTCGAGCCGGCCGTAGGTGTCGACGGCAGTCTGGATCATCTTCCGGAGGTCGTCCGCGCGGGTGATGTCCGCGTCCACGCCGACGGCCTTGCCACCGGCCTGTTCGATCTTCGCGATGAGGGCGTCCGTCGCTTCGGGGTGCGCGACGTAGTCGATGACGATGTTCGCGCCCTCGGCGGCCGCTTCGAGACAGATCTGCTCGCCGATGCCGCTGTTGCCGCCGGTGACGACGATGGTCTTCCCGTCGAGGAGCATGGGGGTCCTTCCGCTGGAGTGGTGGGGCTGCTGCGGTTGTACCACCGCGCCGCACTCCCCCACCCAGACTGCTGACCCCGCCGCGCGGAGGACGCGTCGTCATCCGCTGGTCTCGGTGTGGTTCGTCCCGGTGGCTCGTCCCCTCATCCGCAGGACCGATGCCCGGCACGAGCCCGTCCGGGACGCTGGACGACGTGCAGCAGAGCCCGTCCGTCCCCCACCTCGTCGTCCACGACGACGCCATCCGCGCGAACACGTCGCTGTTCGCCGACCGAACCGGTGGGCGCCTGATGGCGGTGCTCAAGGCCGACGGCTTCGGCCACGGTGCGATCGCCCGGTCGGTCGTCGACGCCGGCGCGACGTCGGTCGGGGTGACGTCGATCGAGGAAGCACTCGCGGTGCGGGCGGCCGGCGTGGACGTCCCCGTGCTCAGCTGGCTCAACCCCGTCGACGCCGACTTCGAGGGCGCGCTGCTCGCCGACGTCGACCTCGCGGTGTCCGGGCTCGAACTGCTCAGCGCCGTCAGCCGCGCCGCACAGAGCACCGGAAGGCGGGCTCGGGTCCACCTGCACGTCGACGTCGGGATGGCCCGGGACGGTGCCGCGCCCGACACCTGGCCCGCCCTGTGCGCGGCCGCCCGGGAACTCGAATCGCGTGGGACGCTGCGGGTCGTCGGGGTGATGGGCCACATGTCCTGCGCGGACCACCCGGACGACCCGCAGAACGTCCGCGAACGGCTCCTGTTCGACAACGCCGTCCGCACCGCGCGTCGTCGCGGTCTGGCCCGCTTCGCGACGCACCTCGCCGCGACCGCAGCGACGATCACGGGTGTCGGGGGCACGCACGACGTGCACCGCATCGGCGCGGGGCTGTTCGGCATCGACCCGTCGGGCACGTCCGACGACCTCCAGCCCACACTCTCGTTGACGGCACCGGTCGTGGCCACCCGCGCGGTCGGACGCGGCACGGGCGTCGGCTACGGCCTCGACCACGTGGCCGATCGCCCGACGAACCTCGCACTGCTCCCCCTCGGCTACGGCGACGGACTGCCCCGGGCGGCGTCGGGCCGCGCCGAGGTGCAGGTGCGCGGTCGCCGCCGCCCGCTCGTCGGCAGGTTCTCGATGGACATGGTCGTCGTCGACACGGGCGAGGACCGGCTCGGACTCGGCGAGACCGTCACGCTGTTCGGACGCGGGGACGAGGGAGCACCGACCGTCCGCGACTGGGCGCACTGGTCGGACACCATCGAACACGAGATCGTCACCCGGATCGGCACGCGTGTCGCCCGGGTCCACCGCACCGTCGAGACCCCGGAGGTCACCCGTGCCTGAGCACTCCCCTGCCCCTGCTCCCCGTCGCATCGCCGTGCTCGGAGGCGGCGTGAACGACGAGCACGACGTCTCCCTGGCGTCCGCCGCGGCGGTCACACGGGCCGTCGTCGCGCTCGGACTGGAGGCCGTGCCCCTCACCGTCGACCGGACGGGCGCCTGGCGCGGAACCGACGGAACGGCGCTGTCCGCGTCGGAGGCCGTCGGTCTGCTGACCGACTGTGACGCTGCGGTGCCGGTGTTCCACGGCGTGCACGGCGAGGACGGTGCCGCCGCGGGACTCCTCACCATGATCGGCGTGCCGGTCGTCGGTTCCCCCGTCCGTGCCGGTGCACTCGGCATCGACAAGTGGGTGACGAAGACGATCGCCGAGTCCGTCGGCGTCCCCACGGCCCGCTCGGTGCTCGTCCGCGCCGGACACGAGGCCGGGGTAGGCCTCCCCCTCCCGACGCCGTTCGTGGTGAAACCGACGACCGGCGGGTCGAGCAACGGGGTGTCCGTGGTCCGGGCGGCAGACGACTACCCGTCCGCCCTCGCGCTCGCACGCTCGGCGGGCGACGACGTCCTGGCCGAGCGCTTCGTCACGGGCCGCGAGGTGGACATCGCCGTCTTCCGCGACCGGTCCGGAGCGCTCCGCTGCGGAGCGCCCCTCGAGATCGGGGTCGATGACGGCGACGTGTTCGGGCGGACCGAGAAGTACGACGGCACGGCACGGTTCACGGTGCCCGCGGTGCTCTCGGACGCCGAGGTCACGGCGATCACCGACGCGGCCCGGACGCTCTACGAGGTGCTCGGCTGCGCGGGGGTGGCGCGCTTCGACTTCTTCGTCACCGGCGGGGGCGTCGTGCTCAACGAGGTGAACACCACGCCCGGCTTCACCGAGCAGTCCCAGGTGCCCCGGATGTTCGAGGCGGTCGGACTGCCGTACGTCGCACTCGTGCGGGAGTTGCTCGACGCGGCGCTCCGCCCGGCCGTCTGAACCGGCGCCCGATCAGGAGTCCGCGTCGGCCTGCGGGTCCTCGCCGTCGGTGGGCACGTCGTCCGCGTCGATCTCGAGCGCGGCCTGTTCGTCGTCGCGCTCCTCGAGCGTCTCGCGATCGGTGTCCGGCTGCTCCGGCTCCTCGCTCTGGGTGGTCTCCTCGGCAGGGTCTGGCTGGCTGTACGTCATGACGGCGACGGTACGCGCGCCGGCCTGGGCGGACGTCCGACGGCTGGAAGAGCAGACGGGAGGCGCGTGGCGATGCCGCCACGCGCCTCCCCTCCTGCTCGTGGTGCGGTCAGCTGTTGAGCGCGTTCGCCGCGATGATGCCGCCGATGATCATCATGATGATGGCGACGACGATCGCGATGACGCTCAGCACGATGCCGGCGAGCACCATGCCGCGGCTCCCCACGGCACGACGGCGGGCGACGATGCCGAGGACCAGGCCGACGATGCCGGCGATGAGGCCGACGATCGAGAACAGGAACGCGAACACGACTCCGACGATGCCGAGGACGAGCGAGCCGACGGCGAGACCGTTGCCGCCGGTCCGTGCAGGCGTGCCACCGGCGGGGTTCTCAGCGGGCGGGTATCCGTTGGTGGACATGGGGAGAGCTCCTTCGGTCGGGACGCGCACCGGACGACCGGGTAGCCGCCATCGAGCGTCGCTCAGGATGCTAGACCGATCCCTCAGCGCGTGTTCAGGTCTGCGTCGTCCCGGACGGGGTTCAGGCGCCGACGTACGCCGCGAGGTGCTCGCCCGTCAACGTCGCGCGTGCGGCGACCAGCTCCGCCGGCGTCCCCTCGAACACGACGCGCCCACCGTCGTGCCCCGCTCCCGGACCGAGGTCGATGATCCAGTCGGCACGGGCCATGACGGCCTGGTGGTGCTCGATGACGACGACGGTCCGGCCGCCGTCGACGAGTCGGTCGAGCAGTGCGAGCAACTGATCGACGTCGGCGAGGTGCAACCCCGTCGTCGGTTCGTCGAGCACGATGGTGCCGCCCCGCTCGCCGAGGTGGGTGGCGAGCTTGAGGCGCTGCCGTTCACCGCCCGACAACGTCGTCAGCGGCTGGCCGATCGTCAGGTAGCCCAGGCCCACGTCGACCAGACGAGCGAGGATCGCTTCTGCAGCGGGGATGCGCGACTCCCCCGCCGTGAAGAACTCCCGCGCCTCGGCGACCGGCATCGCGAGGACCTCGCTGATGTCCTTGCCGTCGAGCCGGTACTCCAGCACGGACTGGTCGAAGCGTTTCCCACCGCACTCGGCGCACACGGTGGCGATGCCGGCCATCATGCCGAGGTCGGTGTACACCACGCCTGCGCCGTTGCACGCCGGACACGCGCCCTCGGAGTTGGCGCTGAACAGCGCCGGCTTCACGCCGTTCGTCTTCGCGAACGCCTTGCGGATGGGCTCGAGCAGACCGGTGTACGTCGCTGGATTGCTCCGCCGTGATCCGCGGATCGCGCCCTGGTCGATGGCCACGACGTCGTCGCGGGACGCGAGCGATCCGTGCACGAGGGTGCTCTTGCCCGAGCCGGCGACGCCCGTGACGACCGTGAGCACGCCGGTCGGCACGTCCACGTCGATCCCCTGCAGGTTGTGGGCGCGCGCGCCGCGGATCTCGACGACGCCCGTGCGTTCCCGGACCACCGGCTTGACGGAGACCCGGTCGTCGAGGTGCACGCCCGTCACGGTGCCGCTCGTCCGGAGCCCCTCGACGGTGCCCTCGTAGCAGACGGTGCCGCCCGAACGCCCGGCACCGGGACCGAGGTCGACGACGTGGTCGGCGATGGCGATGACCTCGGGCTTGTGCTCCACGACCAGCACGGTGTTGCCCTTGTCGCGGAGCCGCAGGAGCAGCCGGTTCATCCGCTCGACGTCATGGGGGTGCAACCCGGTGCTCGGTTCGTCGAACACGTACGTGACGTCGCTCAGGGACGAGCCGAGGTGCTTCACCATCTTGACCCGTTGACCCTCCCCGCCGGAGAGGGTCCCTGTGGCCCGGTCCAGCGACAGGTACCCGAGCCCGATCTCGACGAAGGAGTCCACGGCCGCACGGAGCCCGTCCAGCAGGGGCCCGACGCTCGGCTCGTCGAGCTCGTGCAGCCACGCAGCGAGGTCGGTGATCTGCATGCCGCAGACGTCGGCGATGCTCTTGCCCGCGATCGTCGACGAACGCGCCGTGGCGTTCAACCGCGTGCCGTCGCACGCCGGGCAGGTGGTGAAGGTCACCGCAAGGTCGACGAAGGCACGGATGTGCGGTTGCATCGCCTCCCGGTCCTTCTGCAGGAACGAACGGCGGAACCGGAGGACGAGCCCCTCGTACGTCATGTTGATGCCGGCGATCTTCTGCTTCGTCGGCTCGCGGTACAGGAAGTCGGCACGCTCGGCGTCGGTGAAGTCGCGGATCGGGGTGTGCTTGTCGACGTACCCGGACTCGGCGAACATGCGCACGTTCCAGCCGTCCGAGCCGTACCCCGGGATCGTGATCGCGCCGTCGGCGAGGGACTTCGTCTCGTCGAACAGCTGCGTGAGGTCGATGTCCGTGACGGTGCCGCGTCCCTCGCAGTCGGCGCACATACCGCCGAGCCGCGAGAACGAGACCCGTTCGGCCTTCGCGTCCTTGCCCTTCTGCACCGTGATCGCGCCGCCCGCCGTCACGGTGGCGAGGTTGAACGAGAAGGCGTTCGGGCCGCCCACGTGCGGCGTCCCGAGTCGGCTGAACAGCACCCGGAGCATCGCGTTCGCATCGGTCACCGTTCCCACGGTCGAGCGCGGGTCAGCTCCGATCCGCTCCTGGTCGACGACGATCGCGGTCGTCAGACCGTCGAGCACGTCGACGTCCGGCCGCGCGAGCGAGGGCATGAACCCCTGCACGAACGCGCTGTACGTCTCGTT
Source organism: Curtobacterium sp. 22159 (assembly GCF_052045775.1). NCBI lineage: Bacteria > Bacillati > Actinomycetota > Actinomycetes > Micrococcales > Microbacteriaceae > Curtobacterium > Curtobacterium sp. 22159. The sequence continues at coordinate 274,893 of NZ_JBQEPN010000002.1, read as the reverse complement.
GATCATCCGCTGCGACTCCGCCGCGATCGTCGCGAACACGAGTGAGCTCTTGCCGGACCCGGACACGCCCGTGAAGACCGTCAGACGTCGTTTCGGGAGGTCGACGTCGACGTCCCGGAGGTTGTGCTCGCGCGCGCCGCGGACGCGGATCCGGTCGTGGCTGTCCGCTGCGTGCTCGTCGGTGACGTGCATGTCGACCAGCGTACCGGTCGCCCTCCGACGGCAGCGGGCTCAGGGGGCCGCGTGACGCCGCACCAGCTCCGGGAGCTCCGCCGGTTCGAACTGCTCGTCGGTGGCGTCGAGCTCGTCGGCGGTCCACCAGCGGGACTGCAGGATGTCGACCCGCTCGTCGTCCGTCCACTCCGCGTCGGACAGCACGAACCCGGGCGTCCGGACCACGTAGAACTCCGCGTGACCGCGATCGTGGTCGGCGAGGTCCCACTCGACGTCGAAGTCCCACGACCAGACCGGCGCGCCGGGGTCGTCGATCACGATCCCTGTTTCCTCACGGAGCTCGCGGATCGCCGCGTCGCGGTGGTCCTCCCCCGGGTCGACGCCGCCACCGGGGGTGATCCAGCGGTGTGCGCCGTCCGAGGAGGGCGACTTCGTGTCCATGAGGAACACCCGCCCGTCGGGGTCGAGCAGGATGATCCGGGAGGTGCGGCGCAGGCCGGGCTTCGCAGTCACCCGACCGACGCTACCGCCCCGCTCGGCATCAGGACTGCGAGCCGGTGAACTCCGAGACGTCACCCACGAGCTTGGTGTGGTCGGCCGGGATCGGCTCGATCGCCGCCAGGGCGATCTCGGCCGCGAACTCGGACACGCTGTAGAGCTTGCCGACGGCCTCGCGACGACCCTCGATCGCACCCGGGTTGAGACGGTTGAGGAGCGTGGCCGTGATCGTGCCCTCGATCATGTCGCCCGAGACCACGACGAACTCGATGCCGGCCGCCTCGAGCTGCGGGATGAGCTCACGGAGGGCGAGTTCGCCCGCCCGCTTGCTCTTCGCGACCGGGATGTACTCGTCCATCGTCTCGGCGGTCTCGACGAAGTGCGCCTGGTGGCTGGTCACGAAGACGACGCGGGACCCCGCCGGCATGTGCGGGACGGCCGTCCGGAGCATGTCGACCTGGGCGTCGCGGTTGAGCCGCAGCGCGTAGTCCTCGCCGAGGCCGGACTCCATGCCGCCCGAGGCGTTCAGCACGAGGAGGTCGATGCCGCCCCACTCCTGCACGACGGTGTCGACCATGGCCTGCACGGAGTCGTGGTCGGTGAGGTCGGCGCCGACGGCCAGGGCCGATCCGCCCGCGGCGACGATCTTCTCGGCGATCTGCTCGGCGCGCTTGGCCTTGTTCCGGTAGTTCACGACGACCTTGGCGCCGGCCTCGGCCAGGTAGCCGACCGTGTCCGCGCCGATGCCGCGGGACGAACCCGTGACGAGTGCGCGCTTGTCGGCGAGGGATCCGGGGGCGAGGGGGTTGCTCACAGTCGTGTTCTCCAGGTCTGCTTCGGCGGGTCGGCCGCCGTCGAGCCTACCAACCAGCCGAGCGCCGGCCGTGCGGACTTGATATGTTGAACCGAGTTGGACCGGCCGTCGCGACGCAGCGAGCAGCCGCGCGCGACCGAGGGAGGGAGATCGCGTGAACGGGATCGATTGGATCCAGGGCATCGTCTGGATCGGACTGGTGCTCGTGCTGGGCGTGGTCGAGATCTTCACCCTCGACTTCGTCTTCATCATGCTCGCGGCCGGCGCTGCGGGCGGCCTCGTCGCGGCCCTGCTCGGCGCGCCGTGGTGGCTGTCGGCCATCGTCGCCGCCGCCGTGGCCCTGCTCCTACTCTCCGTCGTGCGTCCCCGACTGCTCACGACACTCGGGCGGAACGCCGACCCGCACCGCACCAACGTCGAGGGGCTGATCGGCCTCCCGGGCACCGTCGCCGTCGCCTTCACCCCGTCCGCCCCCGGGCAGGTCCGGCTGGCGAACGGCGAGACCTGGAGCGCGCGCCTCACCGCCGACGCCACCGACCGCACACCGCCGCTCGGGACCCACGTGGTCGTCGAGTCGATCGAGGGGTCGACGGCCGTCGTCCGCCTCGGAGAAAGGGCCACCTCGTGACCATCTCAGCCGGGACGATCGCACTGCTCGTCCTCATCCTCGTCGTCGTCATCTTCGTGATCGTCGTCCTGTCCCGTGCGATCCGCATCGTGCCGCAGGCGACGGCGGGGATCGTCGAGCGGCTCGGCAAGTACCACAAGACCCTCAGCCCCGGGTTGAACCTCCTGGTGCCGTTCATCGACCGGCTCCGGCCGCTCCTCGACATGCGCGAACAGGTCGTCTCCTTCCCGCCGCAGCCCGTCATCACCGAGGACAACCTGGTGGTGTCGATCGACACGGTCGTCTACTTCCAGGTGACCGACGCCCGCGCGGCGACCTACGAGATCGCGAACTACCTCGGCGCGGTCGAGCAGCTCACCACGACCACGCTCCGCAACGTCGTGGGCGGCCTGAACCTCGAAGAGGCCCTGACGAGCCGCGACAACATCAACGGCCAGCTGCGCGTCGTGCTCGACGAGGCGACGGGCAAGTGGGGCATCCGCGTCGGCCGCGTCGAGCTGAAGGCCATCGAGCCGCCCGTGTCGATCCAGGACGCGATGGAGCAGCAGCTCCGTGCGGAACGGAGCCGGCGCGCCGCGATCCTGCAGGCCGAGGGGACGAAGCAGTCACAGATCCTCGAAGCCGAGGGGCAGCGCCAGGCGGCCATCCTCGCCGCCGAGGGTGACGCCAAGGCCCAGGTCCTCCGGGCCGAGGGCGAGGCGCAGGCCATCGCGACGGTGTTCGACGCGATCCACACCGGCGACCCGGACGAGAAGCTCCTCTCGTACCAGTACCTGCAGACGCTCCCGAAGATCGCCGAGGGCACCGCGAACAAGGTGTGGATGATCCCGAGCGAGTTCACCGAGGCGTTGTCGGGCATCGCGAAGGGCTTCACGACCGCACGCTCCGGTGGCGCCCCCACCGCCGGCGGCGCAGCGGGGAGCGACTTCCTCTCCCGGATCTCGAAGCTCGCGAGCGAGAGCCTCGCGGGCACGGCCGCGACCGACGCGGCGTCCGGTTCGGCCCCGCGTCCGGATGCCACGGCGGCGGACATCGTCCCCGAGTCGGAACTCGACGAGCGTCTGGCCGAGTCGAACCGCAGCGTCGACGAGCACCTCGCCGCCAGCGACGAGGCCGCGCGGGACGAACTCGGCGACGACGAGCCGGACACCGCCCAGCGCTGACCGGCCCACACGACGACGCCCGCCCCGGGATCCCGGGGCGGGCGTCGTGTCGGTCGCGGTGTCAGGCGCCGCGTCGGGCGCGGAGGAACGCCAGGCGCTCCTCGAGGAGTTCCTCGAGCTCTTCGCGTGAGCGGCGCTCGAGCAGCATGTCCCAGTGGGTCCGGGGTGCCTTCACGTCCTCCTCGGCGACCTCGACGGGGATGCCGTCGTCGCCGAGCAGCCGTCCTTCGCGGCCGGAGCGGGGGTCCGCCCAGCTCTGCGGCACGTCCGCCTCGGCGGCGAACACGACGTCGAACGTCTCGCCCGAGTCCGTCTGGTAGACCGCGCGCTTGCGGTCGGAGAGCTCGACGCCCTCCTCGCTCTGGAGACTCTGGCTCCCGAGCCGCATCCCGCGGAGACTCCGATCAGCCATGTGTGTGCTCCTCTCGCTCGTCTGCCCTCCTCAACACTGTCCCACGCACCATCAATCCCGGTCCGGCGCATTCACAGTCCGTTCCCAGTGGGCGGCCGCAGGGGTCAGGAGCGGCGGCGACCACCGGTGCGGCGTGCCCACGGCGCGCAGGCGAGGAGGGTGAGCAGACCGCCGAGTGCGAGCACCAGCGTGATCGCCCCCGACGCGACCGTCGCCGGCGTCGTGGACGTCCCGAGCGGGACGTCGGTGATCATCGACGTCGCCGTGTAGGCCGGCACCCGGTCGATCGTCCGACCGCTCGGGTCGATGACCTGCGAGGCCCCGACCGTCGAGATGTTCACGAGCGACCGCCCCGTCTCGATCGCCCGCATCCGTGCGATCTCGAGCTGTTGGAGGTTCTCGTCGGTGCCGTCGAAGTCGGCGTTGTTCGTCTGCGCGAGGATGACCTGCGCTCCCCCGCGCGCCATGTCGGCCGTGAGTCCGTCGTCGACGATGTCGAAGCAGATCGCGATGCCCGCCCTGATGCCCGCGACCGGGAGCACGTTCGGCTTCGTCCCCGGCGTGTAGTCGCGTTGCAGCAGCCCGACGAGCGACGGCGCGAGCTTCGAGAAGAACCAGCGGTCGGGCACGTACTCGCCGAACGGCACGGGTCGCTTCTTGTCGTAGGACGAGCGCCACCCGTCCGCCGTCCACACGAACGACGTGTTGTGGAGCACGCCCGACGACGTCTGGGTGATGGCACCGGCGACGAGCGGCGCGCCGACCGCGTCGACGACCGAGTCGAGCGCCGAGGCGATGACCGGCTGCTGCCGGGGGTCGAACTCGGCGGACGCCTCGGGCCACACCACGAGGTCGACCCCCTTCGCGTCGACGTCGGTCGCGGCGACCTGCGCGTTGAGGACCTCTCCGGGCGACGCCCCGTCGAAGTACCCGGCGGGTCCGTTCCCCTGCACCGACTCGATGCGGACCGTGCCGTGCGTGGCGGTCGGCCAGGCGGGGACCGCGAGCACCGCCGCCACGAGCAGGCCGGCCGTGGCCACGCGGACCGGGACGCGGAACGCCGCACCGGGAAGCCTCGGCACGACCAGCGCGAGGGACAGCACGACCGCCGTGCAGTAGACGACCACGAACGTCAGCCCGAGCACACCCACGTACGCGGCGAGGTGGGCGAACGGCCCTTGGGACTGGGACAGGCCGATGCGTCCCCAGGCGAACCCGCCGTACGGCCAGCTCCCGGAGAACCACTCACGGCCCGTCCACAGCGCCGCGACGACGGCCGGGAGGCCCCACACCCGTCCGGCGGTCGAGTGCACGACGCGCGCGACCCACCGGTACCCGAGCGCGATCGCGACGCTGCCGAGGGCGAAGAACGCCGCCTCGAACAGCGCGAGCGCGAGCCACGGGACGGGCCCGAGGTAGCGCCCGGCCCAGGAGATGGCCGGGATCCAGAACGCGGCGCCCGAGACGTACCCGAGCCACGCGGCCCGCCGGGCACGCTGCCCCATCGCGGCGAGCAGCATGCAGGCGAGCGCCGGGTAGGCGAGGAACCACCAGCCGGGCGACGGGAACGACAGGGCGAGGAGCACGCCGCCGATGACCGCGAGCGGGAGCGCCCGGGCGAGTGGCAGCGCCGCGAAGTCCGGACGCCATCCGCCGAGCGCGACACCGCCCCGGTCGTCGCGCATCGCCGGAGGTCGGGGTGTCCCGACGGGGCGTCTCGGGGTGGAGTCGGCGTCTCGCGGACGCACGGAGGACTCGGGAAGCTGCACCGCGCCTCCCGTCAGACCGTCGCGTACGCGACGATGCCGCGCCGGACCGCGTCCGTCGCCCGACGAGCGGTCTGCGCGAGGTCCTCGTCGCCGGCGTTCCGGATCTGGTCGAGCAGGTCGATCACCTGCTTCGACCAGCGGACGAAGTCACCCGCGGGCAGGTCGAGCGTCCGCAGCACGTCGTCGAGCGCGGAGCCGGACGCCCACCGGAACATGCCGACCGCCATCGCGGGCGTCGGCGGTTGGGACCCGGCGAGCCGCGCGTCGCGCTCGATGTCGTCGAGTCGGGACCAGATCGTGAGGGTCTCGTCGAGCGCCGGGCGGAACGCACCGCGGGGCAGTGCGTGCTCCGTGCCGGGCGCGTCCTCTCGCCGGGGCTGGTAGACGATCGTCGCGGCCATCGCTGCGAGCTGCGCCGCGGTGAGGTCCTTCCAGACGCCCGCCTCGAGGCACTCGGCGACGAGCAGGTCCCGCTCGCCGTAGATGCGCTGCAGTCGTCGACCACCGGCGGCGACCGTCGCCTCGCCGTTGCCCGTGTCGACGAGGTACCCGAGCTGGAGCAGGACGTCCGTGACACGGTCGAACGTCGTCGCGACCGCGCCGGTCCGGGAGCGGATCTGCTGCACCAGCTTGTCGTTCGCCCGCTTGAGCTTGTACCAGCGCTCCGCCCAGCGGGCGTGGGCCTCGCGGTCGGGGCAGGCGTGGCAGGGGTGGCGCTGCATCCGCCGGCGGACGTCGGTGATCGCCGCCTGGCGTTCGGCGCGTGCGCCGTGCGACGCCTCGCGGCCGCCGGGGACGTTCGAGCGTTCGAGGTCGGAGAGCTCACGGCGGAGCGCCGCGTACTCGGTGAAGTCGCCGAGGTGGCACTGCATCGCCTGGGCGTACCCGTCGAGGGACTCCTGCTGCGACCGCACCTTGCGCGCGAGGTCGACGACGGACCGGTCCGCCTGGAACTGGGCGAACGAGGTCTCGAGGACCTCGCGCGTGCGCTGCCGGCCGAACTGGTCGATGAGGTTCACGGCCATGTTGTAGGTCGGCTTGAAGGAGGAGTTCAGCGGGTACGTCCGACGGCTCGCCAGCGATGCCACGGCCTGCGGGTCGAGCCCGTCGGACCACTGGATGACCGAGTGGCCCTCGACGTCGATGCCGCGCCGCCCGGCACGACCCGTGAGCTGGGTGTACTCCCCCGGCGTGATCGGCACGCGCGCCTCGCCGTTGAACTTCTCGAGCTTCTCGAGCACCACCGTCCGCGCGGGCATGTTCACGCCGAGCGCGAGGGTCTCGGTCGCGAACACCACCTTGAGGAGCTTGCGCTGGAAGAGGTCCTCGACGACCTCCTTGAAGGCGGGCAGGAGCCCGGCGTGGTGCGCGGCGACGCCCCGCTCGAGGCCTTCGAGCCACTCCCAGTAGCCCAGGACGGCGAGGTCCTCGTCGAGCAGCGTGCGGCAGTGGTACTCCGCGGTCTCACGGATCTCGTTGCGCTCGTCGCTCGTCGTGAGGGACAACCCGGAGCGCAGCACGTTGCGGACGCCCTGGTCGCACCCGGCGCGGCTGAACACGAAGAAGATCGCCGGCAGCAGCATCCGCTCGTCGAGCATCTGCGCGATGCGCTCCCGGTGGAGCTTCTCGGTGCGGGGACCCCGGCGCTCCGGGTAGCCGCCCCGTCCGCGCCGCCCGCGGTGACCGCCGCCGTGCCGTTCGCTCCGGGAGGCACCACCGACCAGGCGCAGCAGTTCCGGGTTCACCCGGTTCGTCGCAGCCGCGCCGCTCGAGTCGAACAGGTCGACCAGCTTGGAGCCGACGAGCACGTGCTGCTCCAGCGGCACCGGACGGTCCTCGGACACGATGACGTCGGTGTCGCCGCGCACGGTCTGCAACCAGTCGCCGAACTCCTCTGCGTTGGAGACCGTCGCGCTGAGCGACACCAGTCGGACCTCGGTCGGGAGGTGCAGGATGACCTCTTCCCAGACGGCGCCCCGGAAGCGGTCCGCGAGGTAGTGCACCTCGTCGAGGACCACCCACGCCAGGTCGTCGAGCAGGTCGGAGTCCGCGTAGATCATGTTGCGGAGCACCTCGGTGGTCATCACCACCACGCGCGCCCGCGGGTTCACGTTCGTGTCGCCGGTGAGGAGCCCGACCTCCGACTCGCCGTACACGTCCACCAGCTCGGAGTACTTCTGGTTGCTCAGGGCCTTCATCGGCGTCGTGTAGAACACCTTCGCCGTCGGCTGGCGCATCGCGAGCCAGATCGCGAACTCGGCCACGATCGTCTTGCCGGCACCGGTCGGCGCCGCGACCAGGACGCTGCGGCCCTGGTCGAGGGCGTCGCACGCCGCGAACTGGAACGGGTCGAGGTCGAAGCGCAGGTCCGACCGGAACAGTTCGAGGTTGCGCGAACGGTTGCGGATCTTCGCCGCCTGGAACCGCTCGGCTGCGCTGGGTCCGGCGGAGGTCACAGGCCGTACTCTTCGTCGAGCTTCGCCTGACGCTTCGCCACCCGCCGGTCGTGGAACCACGTCACCGCACACGCCCCGACGTAGAGCACGATCATCGGCACCGCGAGCAGGAACATCGAGATGACGTCGGCGCTCGGGGTCACGATCGCGCAGAACACCAGGATGCAGAGGATCGCCACCCGCCACGACTTGATGATCGACGACGCCGACAGCACCCCCACGAAGTTGAGGAGCACCAGGAACACCGGCAGCACGAACGCGACGCCGACCGCGACGATGAGCTTGATGACGAAGTCGTAGTACGCCTTCGCGTCGACGATCGAGGTGTCCTGGGAGGACACGAAGCTGCCGAGGATCCCCACGACGTGCGGCAGGATGTACCACCCGAACCAGCACCCTGCGAAGAACAGCGGGATGGCCGTGCCGAGGAACCCGAAGACGTACTGCTTCTCGCGCCGGACCAGCGCCGGGACGATGAACGCCCAGATCTGGTACAGCCACACCGGGCTGGAGATGACGATGCCGATCGTGATCGCGATCTGCAGGCGGAGGTCGAACGCGCCCGTGATCATCGGGAAGTTCAGCTCGGCCGTGTGCCCGCCGACCTTCGCGAGCTGGGCGACCGGGGCACGGAGCGAGTCCAGCACGAACGGGGTGAGGAACCACCCGCCGACCGCGCACACCGCGACCGCGATGACCGCCTTGAACAGACGGTTCCGCAGCTCGATGAGGTGCTGCCCGAGCGACATGCGGCCTTCGGCGTCCTTCGTCGGACGGCCGGTCCGCCTCGCTCGCCCGCGCGCGGTCGTCGAAGCCATGCACCGATCCTACGGGGTCGGGACCGACAGTCGACCGCGAGTCCGCGGGTCGCCGTACGGAGACGGGAGGCGCGGGGCGGGCTGGCAGCGCGCCTCCCGTCCGCCGACCGGTGCGGCGGGGCGGCGTCAATCGGCGAGGGCAGCGGCGGCGAAGTCGCGGACCGCCGCGCGGGCCGCCGGCGGGTCGAGCACCACGGCGCGCCCCGGCAGACCGGCCACGAGCCGCACCACCCCGTCGAACCCGTTCGAGGCGGCGAGTCGGATACGAACCCGGCCGTCGTCGTCCGGGGCGTCCGCGGTGTCGGCGAGGAAGTCCGCGACGAGCGGCAACGACGAGGAGTCCAGCTCGACCGTGACGATGACGTCCTCGGCCGCCTGCTGGAACAGCGTGTCCGGGATCACGACGTCGTCGATCGACTTCTCGGCCGGACGCTCGTCGACCCGCACGCCGGACATCCGGTCGAGGCGGAACGTGCGGAGGGCCTGTCGGTCGAGGTCCCAGGCGCGGAGGTACCAGTCCGTGTCGATGGACTCCACGCGCAACGGGTCGACGCGGCGCGCACCGCCCTGGGTGCGGGGTCCGGCGTACTCGAACGCGAGGCCACGACCCTCGGCCATCGCCCGTCGGATCGTGGCGAGGGCGACGTCGTGGAGGTCCTGGCCGACGGCCACGTTCGCCGCCGCTCCCCCGGCACCCCGGGACAGCTTGGCCATGAGCGCACGGATGGCGTCGCGGTCGGCGGCCTCGGGCAGCGCGGAGAGGTACTGCAGTCCGGCGATCAGCGCCGATGCCTCGCGGGCGGAGAGCCGGGGCGAGTCGTCGATGGCGACGAGGTTGGTCAGGACGATCATGTCGTTCTGGTCGAAGTCGTCCCAGGCGATGTCGAAGAGGTCACCGTGCTGGTACTGCATGGTCTCACCGGGGACGCCCGAGACGGCGATCAGCTCGACCGCCCGGCGGATGCGCGCCTCGGGGACGCCGAAGTGCCGCGCTGCCTCGGCCACCGACACGCGTTCGCGGTCGATGAGGTACGGGACGAGGGCGAGCAGGAATGCGAGCTTGTCCTGCGCCTGGAGCGGTTGCTGCTCAGCCACGCGTGTCTCCCTCGTGGTCGGCGACGAGCGCTCGGAGACGCTCGGTGACGCGGTCGCGGAGGTCGTCGGGCTCGAGGACTCGGACTTCGGGACCGAACGCCGCGAGTTCCTCGGCGAGGATCTGCGGGTCGACGTGGTGGAGCACGAGCACGCCGTCCTCGTCCGTCTCGGTGTCGCGACGACGCGCGAGCCGACGTTCGGCGTCCGAGCCGGGGCGGACACGGATGCGAGCGGTCCTGGTGGCCCAGATCCGCTCGAGTTCGGCGAGGGCTCGTTCGCCGGCACCGGCGGGCGCCGGGTGCTGACCGACCTCGTACGGGGTGACGGGCCCGACGATCCGGGACAGCAGGTAGTTCTTGTCGGTCGCGGTCGCGAACTCGTGGGCGGCGAGCATCCAGCGGCCGCCGTGCTGCACGAGTGCGAGCGGCGCGACCGCACGGCGGCGAGGCTCGTGCTGGCCGGGGGTGATGTAGTCGAACCGGACGGCGGCAGCCCGGTCGAGCGCGGCCCGGAGCGGCTCGAACGCAGCGTCGCGCGCGCGCAGACGCGGCGCGTAGGCGTCCACGCCGAGGGAGCCCACACCGTCGTCCTCGGAGCCGGCCGAGCGCACCTTCAGCAGACCGCGACGTGACTCCGCCGACAGTGCGCCCTCACGCCAGGCCATCGCCGCGAGGGACAGCAGCGCGGATTCGTCCGGGGTGAAGCGCACGTCGACGGGGAGGTCGTACTCGCCCTTCGGGATCCGGTACCGGAGCGTCTGGTTGTTCCCCGCTGCACCGGGGGTCTCGATGGTCTCGAGCGGGATCCCGAGCTCGCGGACGTCGTCCTTGTCACGCTCGAACTGGCGTTCCAGCGAGGCGTTGTCCCCGCCGTTCGTGAACCGTTGCCGGTACCCCTGGACGTTCGCGAGGATCTCGGACTTCGTCAGCCCCGACTCCGTCGAGAGCAGCGCGAGGACCAGGCTGAACAGCCGTTCCTCGGCAGGCACACGGGGCACACGGGTCGCTGGCACGAGCCGATCCTACGGCAGCGGGGGGGGGGGGGGGGGGAGGAGGGGGAGGAGCGGGGGGGGGGGGGGGGGGGGGGGGGGGG
>NZ_JBQEPN010000002.1:223714-263924 GCF_052045775.1 Curtobacterium sp. 22159 | reverse complement strand
CCCGCGCCGCCGTCAGTGGATGGCCGGAGTGGGTCAGCTCGAGAGCTTGCCGAGCACGTCGATCACGTACGCGTAGGCCGTGCCCTGCTGGTGGACGATCGCGAGCACCTGGTCGCCGACGCGGTGGCCGAGGATGGCCTTGCGCACACCCTCCTGCACCTTGCCCTCGGCGAGCGGGACGGTCTGGGCACCCGATCCGTCGGTCCAGCTGGAACCGGCGACGGACGCGTCCGCACCCCGGGCGCCCCAGGTGACCGCGGTGAACTTGATGAGCGCGGTGTCCTTCGCGCTGAGCTCGGCGCCGTGTCCCTTGCGGAGCAGATGCGTCTCGTCGGAGGACGGAGCGTTCCACGACGGGATGGTGATGCCCGGTGCGCCCGACGGGGCGAGCACGACGGCCGGCATCTTGTCGCCCGCGAGCTGCGGGGTGCCGGTGGCACGGGCGTCGAACGCGCGCTTGACGTCGATGACCGCCACGACGGCGTCCTCGGTCTTCGACGACGAGGTGCTGGTCGTGGAGGAGCTCAGGGCGCTCTTCGGCAGCGCGACGGCGAGGCGGTCCCCGACGTGCGCGCACTCGAGCGACGCTCCGAGGGCGCCGTAGTTGTCGGCCCCGGCGGTGATCGGTGCGGTCTGCCCCGAGTAGCCGCTCGACTGCGCGACCTCGCCGGTGGCGCCGTCGACGAGCGTGTACTCGATGAGGACGGGGGTGCCGTCCTCGATCTCGCGCCCCTCGCCCTGCTTGAGGACCGAGACCTGCGTGCCCTTGGTCGTGAGGCCACTCGGGACCGTGACCTTCGGCTCCTTGCCGAACGCGCCGGTGGCGGTCACCGCCTCGGAAGCGGCCCCCGGAGCGGCACAGCTCGACGGCGTGGTGCCGGCCCCGCTCGCCGCGCACCCGGTGAGTGCTGCGGCGAGGCCGATGGTGACCAGGAGTGCGGGGATGGTGCGCACGGACCCTCTTTCCGTTCGATGCAGGACGGGCACGGACCGTAGCCTACCGGTCGTCCTCAGCAGGCTCGTCCGTCCGCTCCGGGCCGTCGGTCGCGGGCACGCCGGCCCCCGCCGTGGGCGCGCCGGCCTCGGCTGTGGGCACGCCTGCCTCGGCCGCGGCGACCTTGCGGGCCTGGGCCGCCGCCTGACGAGCCACCTTGCGGAGCTTCTTGTCGCTGGCGGACCGCTCGCCGACCGCGCCGGGCGTCCACGCCTCGATGTCCTCGTCCGAGAACTCGGCCTTGCCTGCGCGGCGCTTGAGGTTCGGGAGGACCACGCCGTCCGCCAGTCGACGAGCGGTCACGAGGAACCCGGTGTGCCCGACCATGCGGTGGTCCGGCCGGACGGCCAGCCCCTCGACGTGCCAGGTGCGGACGAGGGTCTCGCTCGACTGCGGGTCGGTGAAGCGCCCGGTGTCGCGGAGCGCCTCGGCCGTGCGGGACAGCTGCGTGACCGTGGCGACGTAGCAGACGATGAGGCCGCCGGGCACGAGTGCGTCCGCCGCGGCGTCGACGCACTCCCACGGGGCCAACATGTCGAGCACCACCCGGTCGACGCTCTGCGGCTCGGTGGCGTCCGGGAGTTCCTCGACGAGGTCCCCCACCGTCACCGACCAGTTGTCCGGGACGGCGCCGAGGAACGTGCCGACGTTGCCCCGGGCGATCGCCGCGAACTCCTCACGACGTTCGAAGGACTGCAGCTGACCGGTCGGCCCGATCGCGCGCAGGAGGAAGAGCGAGAGTGCGCCGGAACCGACACCGGCCTCGACCACCCGGGCCCCCGGGAACACGTCGGCGAAGGCGACGATCTGGGCGGCGTCCTTCGGGTACACGATCGCGGCGCCGCGCGGCATCGACATCACGTAGTCGTTCAGCAGCGGACGGAGCGCGAGGTACTCGTCGCCGGTGGTGGCCCGGATCACCGAGCCGTCGGGCTGTCCGATCACGTCGTCGTGCCGGAGCACGCCGCGGTGCGTGTGGTACTCGCCACCGACCTCGAGGGACAGCGTCGTGAGCTTGCCCTTCGGACCGGTCAGCTGGACACGGTCGCCGGCGCGGAACGGACCGCGGGGCGGCGTGTGGGGAGCGCCACCGACGGTGTGCGGGAGCGTGTCGGTCATCGTGCGACCTCCTGGGTGCGGGCGGCCAGCGCCGGGGCGGTCAGTTCGATGAGACGGTCGACGTCGACGTCCGCGAGGGTGGTCAGGTGCACGTCGCCGCCGGCGATGTCCGACAGCGGGACGATGTGCTCGACCGCCACGGTGACGGCTCCGGACGCCACGGCCGACGCGACGCCGGTCGCCGAGTCCTCGATGGCGACACACGCGGTCGGGTCGACGCCGAGCTGCGCCGCGGCGGCCAGGTAGGCGTCCGGGAACGGCTTCGGGCGGTCGACGTCGTCACCGGCGACGACGACCCGGAACCCGCGCTCGCCGAGCGCCTCGGCCGCGACCAGCGCCATCTTCCGCCGCGACATGGTCACCAGGGCGGTCGGGATGCCACGTTCGTGCAGACCTTCGATGAGCTCGCGGGCACCCGGCCGCCACGGCAGCTCACCGGCCAGGAGGCGCACCATGACGTAGTCGGTCATCCACTGGACGATCTCCTCGACCTCCATGTCGACGCCCTTGTCGCGGAGGATCTCGCCCGACCGCTCGAGGCCGCTGCCGACGAGCGACAGGCCGTCCTCGTGCGTCCAGCGGGCACCGTGCAGCGCGGTCAGTTCCACCTGGGACTGCTGCCAGATGGGCTCGGTGTCGATGATCGTGCCGTCCATGTCCCAAAGCACGGCTGCGGGCGGGACGAGGGACGAGGGATGCGCGGTCACGGGCGACGAGTCTACCGGGGCGGTTCCGCGCACCGCTGTTCCGCTCACCGCGGACGCGCGGGCGACAGGACGCCCCACGGCCCTATCCTTGTGGCTGCGAATCGTGTCCGGTCGTGTGCGGCCGCAGCGCTGCACCCGCCCCGCTCCACCACCAGGAGGTCCCGTCCGTGCCACAGCACTCCCCCTTCAGCGACGGCCGACTGCTCGTCGTCGCGTTCGAGGGCTGGAACGACGCCGGCGAAGCGGCGAGCGGTCTCGCCAGACGCATCGTCGAGTCACTCGCGCTCGACGAACTGCGCGAGCTCGACGGTGAGCGGTACGTCGACTACCAGTTCAACCGCCCGACCGTCGGCTCCGACGAGAGCGGCGCGCGTGGCATCCAGTGGCCCCGGATCGTGCTGTACGGCCCCGGCGCGGAAGGGCGCCCCGTGATCGGTGCCACCGGCTCCGAGTCGGAGCGCGACGTCTTCGTCCTCGTCGGTCCGGAGCCGTCCCGCACGTGGCGGGGGTTCTGCGCCGAGATCATCGACCTGGCGGACGTGTACTCGATCGACGCGGTCGTGTTCGTCGGGGCCATGCTCGCCGACGTCCCGCACACGCGGCCGATCTCGGTCTTCGTGTCGAGCGACAACGCCGGCGTCCGAGCGGCGTTCGACGTCGATCGCTCGTCGTACGAGGGTCCGACGGGGATCCTCGGGGTGCTCGCCGACGCCATGGACAAGGCCGGGCTCACCACCCTCTCCCTCTGGGCCTCCGTCCCGCACTACGTGCACAACTCGCCGTCGCCGAAGGCCACGCTGTCGCTGCTCGACAAGATCGAGGAGCTCACTGACGTCACCGTCCCCCGAGGCTCGCTGCTCGACGACGCGACCGAGTGGGAGGAGGGCATCGACGCCCTCGCGGCCGATGACGAGGACATGGCGACGTACATCGGGCAGCTCGAGCAGGCGCGTGACACGGTCGACTCGCCCGAGGCGTCGGGTGACGCCATCGCGCAGGAGTTCGAGCAGTACCTCCGCCGTCGGGAGCGCAAGGACGGCAAGGACGGCGGCACCGCCGGAGGCGAGGGGTTCCGTCCGCCGCAGCCGCCGCAGTAGGAGGTCGCGGGCGCGGCGCGGTTCTCGTCGCACGACGTGCCGCTCAGGTTCGGCGCCGACGGCACGTCGTGCGACCGCAACGACCGCAGGCGGCTCGTCGTGCGACCAGAACGACCGCCGACGGCATGTCCTGCGACCGGAACGGAACGGAACGGGACCGATCCCGCCGGCCCGGCCCCCGCGGCCGCCGCTCAGGCCAGCCGGATGCCGAGCAGGGCGTCGATGAGGTCGACCAGCGCCGGCGTGACCGCCGTCCCCCCGGCGATCGCGGTGTCGACGGCCGCGACCGCTCCGGGCGTGTCGAGGTCGTCGGCGACCCGCGCACGCACGCGCGCGATCACGTCGTCCGCATCGTCCACGTGCCCGGCGTCGGCACCACTGGCCCACGCGTCCCAGGTCGCCAGACGCGTCGTCGCACTGGTGAGCTCGGTGTCGAACCACTCCCAGTCGTCCGAGTACTTGTGGGACAGCAACGCCAGCCGGATCGCCCGCGGATCCGCTCCGTCGTCGAGCAGCCCCCGCACGGTGACGAGGTTGCCGAGCGACTTCGAGATCTTCTCGCCCTGGTAGGCGATCATCCCGGTGTGCACGAACGCGTTCGCGAGCGGCTGGTGCGCCAGGGCCGCCGCGTGCCCTGCGCTCATCTCGTGGTGCGGGAAGACCAGGTCGCTGCCGCCGCCCTGCACGCTGATGGGCAGGCCGAGCTTGTCGCCCGCGATGACACTGCACTCGATGTGCCATCCGGGGCGACCGGGACCGACGACGGTGTCCCACGAGGGTTCCCCGGCACGGGCCGCACGCCACAGCAGTGGGTCGAGCGGATCGCGCTTGCCGGGGCGTTCCGGGTCGCCGCCCCGTTCGGCCGACAGCGCGGTCATCGTCTCGCGATCGAGGCCGCTCTCGTCGCCGAGCGCCCACGCCTCGGTCGGGCGGTTCACGTCGAAGTACAGGTCGTCGCCCTCGGAGTCGGCGGTGGGCACCTCGTACGCGTAGCCGGTCTCCTGCAGGAACGCCACGGCCTCGGCGACCCGCTCGACCTCGTCCGTCACGGCCACGTAGTCGTCCGGCGGGAGCACCCGCAGTGCCTCCATGTCGCGGCGGAACAGGTCGATCTGCGACGCCGCGAGCGCACGCCAGTCGACCCCGTCGCGGGCCGCCCGCTCGAGCAGCGGATCGTCGACGTCGGTGGTGTTCTGCGCGTACTCGACCTCGAGACCCGCGTCACGCCAGGCCCGCCCGAGGGTGTCGAACGCCAGGTAGGTCGCCGCGTGCCCGAGGTGGGTCGCGTCGTACGGGGTGATGCCGCACACGTAGAGCGCCGCTCGCTCCTCGCCGCGCGTCGGGTCGATCGGCTTGCCGGAGGCCGTCTCGTGCACGACGGGACGCGGACCTGCGCCGGGGACGGTCGGGACGGACGGGGCCTGCCAGGCCCTCACGGCTGGATCACTCCGAGCGACAACAACACGATCAGAACGATACCGAGTGCGATCCGGTAGACCACGAAGGGCAGGAAGCTGCGCTTGCTGATGTAGTTCATGAACGCCGCGATCACCACGAACCCGACGACGAAGGCGACGACCGTGGCGACGACCGTGTCGACGACGCCGAACGGCGCGCCGGTGTCACCGAGGCTCGTGGCGGCCTCGTACAGGCCGGACAGGAAGACCGCGGGGACGGCCAGGAGGAACGCGAAGCGTGCCGCCGCAGGTCGCGTGTACCCGAGGGCGAGCCCCATCGACACGGTCGCGCCGGAGCGCGAGACGCCCGGCACGAGGGCGAGCACCTGCGCCAGACCGATGAGGATGCCGCCGCCGAACGTCATGTGCTCGATGCGCCGGACCTTCCTGCCGACGATGTCGAGCACGCCGAGCACGATGCCGAACACGATGAGCACGATCGCGACGATCCACAGCGACCGGAAGGTCGTCTCGATCGAGTCCTGCAGGACCAGGCCCGCGATGCCGATCGGGATCGTCCCGATGATCACGAGCCAGCCCAACCGCGCGTCGGGGTCGTTGCGCGGGACCGTCCTGCCCGACAGGGAACGGAACCACCGGCCGATGATCCGGGTGATGTCGCGCCAGAAGTAGATGAGCACCGCGGTCTCGGTGCCGAGCTGCGTCACGGCGGTGAACGCGGCTCCGGGGTCCTGCGCGTCGGGCAGGAACAGCCCGACGATGCGCAGGTGCGCGCTCGACGACACGGGCAGGAACTCGGTGAGTCCCTGGACGAAGCCGAGGAAGATCGCCTCGAGGATGTGCATCGGGCCGGCCTTTCGAGAGGTCTGTCAGAACACCGCCACGAGGGCGACCATCAACAATATCAGTACGTGGCGAGCAGGTCGCCGAGCACGCGTCGACCGAACGCGAGAGCGTCGAGCGGCACGCGCTCGTCGACGCCGTGGAACATCGCCGGGAAGTCCACGTTCGCGGGCAGCTGCAGCGGTACGAACCCGTAGCCGGCGATCCCGAGCGTCGAGAGCGCCTTGTTGTCCGTGCCGCCCGAGAGCAGGTAGGGCAGCACCGGGGCACCCGGGTCGTGACGTCCGAGCACGTCCCGCACGGCGTCGACGAGCGGGCCGCCGAAGTCCTGCTCCAGCCCGATGTCGCGGAACGACATCACCACCTCGACGTCGTCGCCGGCGAGTTCGCGCACCCGAGCGAGGACGGACTCCTCGTCGCCCGGGAGGCACCGGATGTCCACGAGCGCCTCGGCCTGGTCGGGGATCACGTTGTGCTTGTAGCCGGCGGAGAGCACGGTCGGGTTCGACGTGGTGTGCAGGGCCGCGTGGATGAACCGCGACGCCGACCCCGTCGCGAGGGCCACCTCGTCCGGCCCGGTCACGGTCGGGTCCACCCCGAGGAACCGTGCGACCGCGGCCACCATCGCGTCCGTCGTCGCCGAGAGTCGGACCGGCCACTCCTCGCTGCCGATCCGCGCGACGGCCGCCGCGAGCTTCGTCACCGCGTTGTCCCGGATCACGTGGGAACCGTGCGCCGCCGTGCCCGTCGCGACGAGCTTGATCCACATGAGGGCCTTCTCGCCCGTCTGCAGGAGGTACGCGCGGCGGTCCCCCAGCGTGATCGAGTACCCGCCGACCTCGCTGATCGCGGCGGACGCGCCGGCGAAGACCTCCGGGTGCTGCTCGACGACGTGGTGCGAGCCGAGGACGCCCCCGGCCTCCTCGTCCGCGAAGTACGCGATCACGAGGTCCCGCTCGGGCGCGCCCTGCTGCTCGATGACGTCCGACAGTGACGTGAGCATCATCGCGTCCATGTTCTTCATGTCGACCGCGCCCCGACCCCAGAGCATGCCGTCCTTGACCTCGCCGCCGAACGGGTCCACCGACCAGTTCGCCGGGTCCGCGGGCACGACGTCGAGGTGGCCGTGCACGACGAGCGCCGGCTTGTCGCGGTCACGTCCGGGCACGCGCGCCACGACGCTCACACGGTCGGGCTCCGACTCGAACAGCTGCGGCTCGAGTCCCAGCCGACGGAGTTCCGCCTCGACGTAGTGCGCGGCCTCGGTCTCACCGCGGGACTTCCCCTCGCCCCAGTTCGTGGTGTCGATGCGGATGAGGTCACGGGCGATCGCCGCGGTGGCCTCGAGGTCGGTGCGCGTCGCCTCGGGGTTCGTCATGCTGCCACGGTACCGGTCCCCCCGGGCCCGCCCGTGAGCGGGGACGCCCGACGGAGCCGGAACGCCCCGACACCTCGGGACGCGCCCGGGATGCGCGGCCGTGTTCATCGGGCGTTCAGAGCCGTGCTAGTGTCTTCTCTCGGCAGGAACGCCGGGGAAACAGCCCGGAACGACTGCTGACAAGTGAATGAACACCCTGTCCGGGTGGCGGAATTGGTAGACGCGCTAGCTTGAGGTGCTAGTGCCCGTATTAGGGCGTGGGGGTTCAAGTCCCCCCTCGGACACAGGAAATGGGATGCCCCTGGCCTTTCGGCCAGGGGCATTTCCTGTTGTTCCTCCCGGCGAGTGCCGCCCCGCTTCGCTCGGGGCGTCAGCGGCGACGGAGCCGACGGACGAGCAGCACGGCCCCGCCGAGTGCGGCGAGCCACCCCCAGTTGGCGACGAGCGGATCGAGCAGCCCGTGCCGCCAGTCTCGACGCGAGGAGCCGAGGCGCGACGCCACCGGGTGCTTCCCCCGCTCGGCACGCACGCCGGTCTCGCGGATCACCCGGTCCGGGCGTCCGTGCAGCGCATCCGACACCCGGTGCGTGGCCACGTCGATGCGGTCACCGACGACGAGCAGCATCCAGTGCGCCAGGCGCCCCTCGCTGAACCGGCGGTACGCGTACCGCTTGACGACTCCCGCCAGACCGGCGAGCGGCTGCGCGGTGCCGAACGCCGGCGTGACGTGTGCGTGCTCGATGGAGCGTTCCCGGTGGTCGGCTCCCGGCTGCTGCTCGGGGACGTCCCAGTGTGCCCCGCTGGCGAGGCCCACCTCGCGGGACAGCTTCGGGACCGACGGGCGGTCGGCCAGGTCGAGGTCGCTCCCCCATCCGGGGATGCGCTCGCGGAGCTCAGCGGCCGACGGGACGCGGCGCGGCGGGTCGGCGATGTACGGCGTGTGATCGGACACGGGATCTCCTGCGGTGGTCGGGCTCACGGGACGACGACGGTCTTGATGCAACCGTCGAGCTTGGACGAGAAGAGGTGGTACCCCTCCGCGATGTGGTCGAGCGGGATCCGGTGCGTGATGATCTCGCTCGGCTTGAGGTGGCCGGCCTGGATGTGCTCGAGCAGCCGCGGCCACTGCCGCTTCACCGGCGCCTGGTTCGTGTGGATCGTGATCCCCTTGTTCATGGCGTCCCCGAACTTCACGGCGCTCGGGATCGGTCCGTAGGCGCCGACCGCTGACACCGTGCCGCCCTTGCGGACGCCGTCGATCGCCCAGTTCAGCGCGGTCGGCGAGCCACCCTGGAGCTTGAACTTCGACGTCGTCACCTGCTGGGTGAAGTTGCCGTCCGCCTCGGCACCGACGGCGTCGATCACACTGTCGGCCCCGAGGAAGTCGGTCTGCTGCTTCATCTCGAGCACGACGTCGTCCACCTCGGCGAAGTTGATCGTCTCGGCGTGCGCGAACGTCCGTGCCTTCTCGAGCCGGTACTCCAGCTGGTCGACGACGATCACCCGCCCGGCACCCATGAACCACGCTGACTTCGCGGCGAAGAGCCCGACGGGTCCGGCGCCGAGCACGACGACGGTGTCCCCCTCACGGATCGACGCGAGCTGTGCGCCGAAGTACCCGGTGCTGAGCGCGTCGGTCATGAGGAGCGCGTCCTCCGGGTCGAGCCACTCCGGGATGACCGAGGGACCGACGTCGGCGAACGGGACGCGGACGCGCTCGGCCTGGCCGCCGTCGTAGCCGCCGGTGGTGTGCGAGTAGCCGTAGATGCCGCCGACGGCCGTCGCGTTCGGGTTCACGTTGTGGCAGTTCGAGAACAGGCCGCGGGCGCAGAACCAGCAGGACCCGCAGTACACGTTGAACGGCACCATCACCCGGTCTCCGACGGCGAGGCGTTCGACCGACGACCCCACCTGCTCGACGACGCCGATGAACTCGTGCCCGAAGGTGTGGCCGACCCGGGTGTCGGGCATCATGCCGTGGTAGAGGTGCAGGTCCGAGCCGCAGATCGCGGCCCGTTCCACCCGGACGACGGCGTCGTTCGGGTGCTCGATCCGGGGGTCCGGCTTCTCCTCGACGCGGATCCGGTACGGCCCGCGGTAGGTCATGGCGCGCATGTGCGCTCCTCTCGCTCGTGACCACCACAGTCGACCTCACCGGGTGGGTGCCGACACACAAAGGACGGGAGGCGCGGCTCCGGCCCCCGGCCGCGCTCACGCCGAGGACGTCCCGTCCGACACGAGACGACTCTCGAGCCAGCGGCGAGCCGCCGCGCGGTCGTCGAACGCACCGTCGTCCTGCGCGTCCGCCGCCTCGGCGAGCAGCGCCCGGACCCGCGGACCGGGCACGAGTCCGGCGGCGACGAGGTCCCGCCCGGTCAGGAGCGGCTCCCGGCGTCCCGCGACGGCGTCGCCGGACATCACCTCGAACCAGGACCACGCCGGGCTCCGGCTCGACGCCGCTCCTCGCCCGCGCGCATCCGCCTCGCACACCCGAGCCCAGGCCCTCGCGGTGTCGAGCGAGCCGCCCAGCCGCCGCAGCAGCCGTCGCGCGGCGGCGACGGTCGGGGGTGCGCCGTTGGTCGAGTGGGCGACCATGTGCTCCCGCACGATGCCCGCGACGGTCTCCACGACGACCCGAGGAGCTCCGACGCGCCGCAGGAGCGCGCGGGCGGCGACCGCGCCCGTCACCTCGTGTCCGAGGCTGCGGATCCGCATCCGGCCGTCCTCGTCCCGCTCCTCGCGGGTACCGTCGCCCGCCTTGCCGAGGTCGTGGAGCACCGCCGCGAGGACGACCACCACGCGCTCGTCGCCGACCACCCCGTCCGCCGTGCAGGCGCGCGCAGCCGCCTCACCCGAGAGCCCCAGGTGCACGTGCACCGGGCCCTCCGGGTGCCACCGGGGGTCCTGCGGCACGTCCCGCACCGCGGCCAGCTCCGGGAAGTGCCGTTCCCAGTCCGTGGCGTGCAGGACGTCGAGCGCTGCGGCGACGTGGTCACCGTCCGTGAGCTTGCGGAGCTCCGGCCACACGCGTTCCCGCGCGATCTCGGGGAACCGGTCGCTCAGCGAACGAGCGAGCTCGATCGTGCCGGGGTGCACCGCGAACGAGGACCGGGCGACGAACTGGACGGCGCGCAGGACCCGCAGCGGGTCGTCGGCGAACCGGTCCGACGTGTGCCGCAGGACGCCGGCGAAGGCGTCGTCGACACCGCCGACGGCGTCGAGGATCACGTTCGCGGCAGGGTCCCAGGCGACGGCGTTCACGGTGAAGTCCCGCCGGGCGGCCGAGGCGGAGACGGCGTGGTCGAGGGCGTCGGAACCCGCGACGACCGCGACGTCGACGTGGGTGCCGTCGTGGACCACCTTGAGGACCTCGAACCGTGCACCGGCGGCCACGACCACGAAGCCCGCGTCGCGGAGCGCGTCGGCGACCGCAGGCGTGTCCGGCCCGCCGTGCAACTCCACGTCGACGTCGGTCCGTGCACGGTGGGGCACGGGCCGACCGGCCTCGCGGAGCAGCAGGTCACGGACCGTGCCGCCGACGACGAGCGGGGTGCCGAGGCCTCGGAGCACGTCGAGCACTGCGATGGCCGGGTCGGTCAGCCGCAGTGCGCGGTTCGGGTCGACGGGACCGGGGCAGCGGTGCACGCGGTCGACGCGGGCCGAGCCGCAGCGGGAGCAGGTGGATGGGGTGGTGGACACGGGCGGGACCGTCCTCGCGGGACCTCCGTGCGCGAGCACCGAGGGAGTCAGTCTGCCGCACGGACGGCGCGGACGCGACCCCGGTGGTCGCACCAGGGGGATGACGGACGGGCGTCTAGGACTTGGTGACCTCGACGAAGGCGCGACGCGGGTCGGTCTCCTTGATGAGCGAGGTCGCGTCGCGACCCGAGACGGCGCCGGTGACCCAACCGATGACGATGCGGGCCTTGCGGTTCAGCGTCGGCATCGCGTACACGTGGTACGCGCGGTGGGCGAGCCACGCGAGCAGGTTCGTCATCTTGATGCCCTTGATGTTCGCCGCGCCCTTGGCGACACCGTACGAGGCGACGGTGCCGATCGAGGGGTGGCGGTACTCCTCGAGCGGCTTGCCGGTGATCGTGGCGACCACGTTGTCCGCGGCGACGACCGCCTGACGCACGGCGTTCTGCGCGTTCGGCGGGTAGTAGGCCGGCTGCTTCTCGGCCGTGAGGTCGGGCACCTGCGCGACGTCGCCGAGCCCCCAGACGCCCGGGACGACCTCGTGCGTGGCCTCGTCCTCGACCTGGAGCTTCGCGTTCGCGGCGAGGTGTCCCTTCGGGCCCCGCGGCAGGTCGGAGGCGTCCAGGAGCGGGTTCGGCTTGACGCCTGCGGTCCACACGATGAGGCCGGAGGCGAACTCGTCGCCGTCGGAGAGCTTCACGACGCCGCCCTCACAGCTGGGCATCGTGGTCTTGAGGCGGACGTCGATGCCGCGGGCGCGGAGGGACTCGAGGGTCCACTTCGACAGGTCGGGACCGACCTCGGGCGCCACGCGGTCGAGGGCGTCGATGAGGACCCAGCGCGGGTGCTCGCCCGCGAGCGACGGGTACGTCTTGATGGCGGCCTGCGACACGTCGAACAGCTCGCCGATCGCCTCGACGCCGGTGTACCCGCCGCCGATGAAGATGCTGGTGAGGAGGCGACGACGCTCGTCCTCGTCGCGGGTGGCAGCTGCCTTCGCGATGTTGTCGAGCAGCTTCGCGCGGACGTAGGCGGCTTCCTCGACGCTCTTGAAGCCGACTCCGTACTCCTCGAGACCGGGCGTCGGGAAGGTGCGCGTGACGGAGCCGAGCGCGACGACGAGCTGGTCGTAGCCGAGCGTGCGGTCGTCGCCACCGGCCGTGGCGACCGACACGGTCTTGTCCTTCGAGGAGATCGCGGTGACCTTGCCCTGGATCACGCGGGTCTTGCGGAGCGCGCGGCGCAGCTCGACCGTGACGTCCTTCGGCGCGATGTGGCCGCCGGCGACCTCGGGCAGGAACGGCAGGTACGTGTAGTACGTGTTCTGGTCCACCAGCGTGATGCGCATCGGCACGGTCGCCGCGTGCTTCTGGAGCTGCTTGACGGTGGTGTAGCCAGCGGAGCCGCCGCCGAGGACGAGGACGTGAGGGATGGAGTCTGCCATTGCTCCGGTCTACCGGAATCCGGCTTGGTGTGTCATGAGTTCCGCGGCCTGTCGCGGAGCCGCCACCACGCGGTCTCGGCGAGGTCGAGGCCCGTGTAGACGCCGTGGGCGGTCCGTCGGGCCTCCGTCAGGGAGAACCGACGCAACCGGTACCCGCCGCCGAAGCGGTCGATGATCGCCTCCGGCGAGGACTCGGCGTCGCGCTTGACGTACCAGGTGCGGTCGTCGACGGACTCGATCACCGGCGTCGGCTCACCGTCGACCGCCGATCCGGGAGCGCAGGATGTCGATGCGCTTCTGGATCTGCTCGGTGCTCGCCTGCGCGACGGCCGGACCACCACTGATCCGGCGCAGCTCGGCGTGGATGGCACCGTGCGGCTCGTTCGAGTGCCGGGACCAGATCGACACGAGCCGGTGCAGCTCGGACCGCTGTTCCTTGATGGTCTGGTACAGCGGACGGTTCTCCTGCTCGGCGGACTTCGGCAGACCGGTCTTCGGTGTGCGTCCCTTGGCCCGCTTCGCCTGGGACGCCTGCCGCGCGCGGAGCAGGTCCCGCACCTGGTCGGGTTCGAGCAGGCCGGGGATGCCGATGAAGTCGAGTTCCTCGAGCGAGCCGACCTCTCCCCCGCTGCCGAACTCGCCGCCGTCGTAGAGCACGCGGTCGAACGACGCCTGCGAGTCGAGCGCCTCGAACGGCTGGACCTCGAGCAGGCTCTCGGACGCGCGGTCCTCCTTGTTGGCCTCGGCGACCATCGCGTCTTCCGGGTTGTACATCCCGTCGTCGGCGTCCTTCGGGCGGTCGAGGGCGTGGTCGCGCTCGAGTTCGAGGGATGCTGCGAGGGCCATCAGCCCGGGCACGCTCGGCAGGAACACCGACGCGGTCTCGCCACGGCGTCGCGCACGCACGAAGCGACCGATCACCTGGGCGAAGAACAGCGGCGTGCTCGCGCTCGTGGCGTACACGCCGACGCAGAGTCGTGGGACGTCGACGCCTTCCGACACCATGCGGACGGCGACCATCCACCGGGAGGTGTCCTCCGAGAAGGCCTGGATCCGGCTCGAGGCGGCGGCCTCGTCGGAGAGGACCACGGTCGGACGCTCGCCGGTGATGCGCTGCAGGATCCGGGCGTAGGCGCGGGCGGTCGTGGTGTCCGTGGCGATCACGAGACCACCGGCGTCCGGCACGCCGCGCCGGACCTCGGTCAGGCGCTTGTCGGCGGCGGAGAGGACCGCCGGCATCCACTCGCCCTCGGGTGAGAGGGCGGTGCGCCACGCCTGCGCGGTGATGTCCTTCGTGACCTGCTCACCGAGGGACGCCGACATCTCGTCGCCCATGCGGGTCTTCCAGCGCATCTGCCCGGCGTACGCCATGAACAGGACCGGACGGACCACGCCGTCCTTGAGTGCGCGTCCGTACCCGTAGTTGTAGTCGGAGATCGAGGTGCGGATGCCCTGCTCGTCGGGCGCGTACTGCACGAACGGGATCGGCGCGGTGTCGGACCGGAACGGTGTGCCGGAGAGCGACAGCCGGCGGGTGGCCCCGGAGAAGGCTTCGCGGATGCCGTCGCCCCAGGTGAGGGCGTCCCCGCCGTGGTGGACCTCGTCGAGGATGACCAGCGTCTTGCCGCCCGCGGTGATCTTCTGGTGGACCTCGGGGTTCATCCCGACCTGGGCGTAGGTGATCGCGACGCCCTGGTAGTGGCGGCCGAACATCCCGTCGCCGTTCTTGAACATCGGGTCGATCCGGATGCCGACCCGGTCGGCGGAGTCCGCCCACTGCCGCTTCAGGTGCTCGGTCGGGGCGACCACGACGATGCGGTCCACGGTGCCGCGGGCGAGGAGCTCGGTCGCGAGCCGGAGCGCGAACGTCGTCTTGCCGGCGCCCGGGGTCGCCGCGGCGAGGAAGTCACGCGGCTCGGTCTCGAAGTACTTCGTCAGCGCCTCGACCTGCCAGGCGCGCAGCTTCGACGCCGTACCCCACGCCGCCCGGTCGGGGAACGCCGGCGACAGGTGCTGGACGGCGGAGTTGCCGGCCGCCTCGGCAGCGGCGACGGCGTCGTCGTGGGTCGCGGCAGCCGTGCCGTCCGGATCGGCGGCACCGGCCGCTGCGCTGTCGTCCCACAGGGCCGCGGGCTGGTCCCCCGCCCCTGGCTGATCGGTGTACTCGGCTGCGCTCACTTCGGACGATTCTACCGTCACCCGCCGTCCTGCCGAGCGTGCGGGACGTGCCCCTCGGGCGCGCCGCGGACCAGCGACGCGGGGCGCAGCACGCCCGCGCCGAACCGGGCAGACACCGCGTCGATCGTGGTCTCGGTCTCCCGCCACGGCGCGTCGTCGTCCCAGAGCGCATTGCTCGCCGCCGCCGGCACGAGGTTCTCGCCCCGCACCCCGATGAGTCGGATCCGGTTGCCCGGCCGGTGCAGTACGTCGTACAGCTCGACGGCTTCGCGGTGCAGGCGCTTCGCGACGTCCGTCGGTTCGGCCAGTGTCCTCGAGCGGGTCAACGTGCTGAAGTCCGTGTACCGCACCTTCAGCGCCACGGTGCGCGCCTGGACGTCGGCGCGGCGGAGACGGACGGCGACCTTGTCGGCGAGGCGGAGGAGTTCACGGGCCACGTCGTCACGCTCCGTGAGGTCGTGGCCGAACGTGACCTCGTGCCCGATGGACTTCTCACCGAGGCCGCCGCTCTCGACGGACCGGGGGTCGCGTCCCCAGGCGAGGTCGTGCAGGCGCTGCCCGCCGGCCGGCCCGAGCGCGGACACGAGGGACGCGAGCGGGGTCGTCGCGAGGTCGCCGACGGTCCGGATGCCCCGCCGCTCGAGCGTCTCCTGCGTCTTGCCGCCGACGCCCCAGAGCGCCGACACGGGCTGGGGGTGCAGGAACGCCACGGTGTCGGCCGCGGGTACGACGAGCAGACCGTCCGGCTTCGCCCGGCTCGACGCGAGCTTCGCGACGAACTTCGTCGACGCCGCACCCACGGAGCAGTGCAGGCCCGTCTCGGCGAACACGGCGGCACGGATCGCCCGGCCGATCTCCCACGGGGTGCCGTACAACCGCACCGCACCCGCGACGTCGAGGAACGCCTCGTCGATGCCGAGCTTCTCGACGCGGGGTGTGAAGCGGTCGAACACGGCCATCACGGCGGCGGACTTGTCGCGGTACTTCTCGAAGTGCGGCTCGACGATGATCGCCGACGGGCAGCGGCGCTTGGCCACCGCCATCGGCATCGCGGAGTTCACCCCGTACTTGCGTGCTTCGTACGTGGCGGCCGTCACCACCGACCGGTCGGAGTCGTGCCCGACGATGACCGGGAGTCCGCGGAGGTCCGGCCGGTCGAGCAGCTCCACCGAGGCGAAGAAGGCGTCCATGTCGACGTGGAGCACGGTCGCGGTCAGGTCGTCGACGGGTGCGTCGGACACCAGCCGGTTGCGTCCGTCCTGCTTGCTCACACGCCGATGATGCCAGCCGCCACCGACATCCCCGGCCGGACCCGTCCCGGCACGACGGCTCAGTCCGGGAGCGGCCCCAGCACGCTGGTGGCGATCGTCCGGGCCGCGGAGTCCCGCGACGACGGGTGGTACTGCCCCGCCCGCACGTCCCGCGCCAGTCGGGCGAGCTCCGACGTGGTGCGGTAGGCCCCGCCACCGACCACGCGCATCGCCTCGTCCACCACGTGCTGGGCTGTGTCGACCGCCCGCGCCTTCGTGCCGACGAGCAACGGGAACCACCGCGCGCCGAGGTCGTCGAGTTCGTCCACCGATCGCGCCAACGACGACACCTGCAGCTCGACGGCGTCGACCGCACCCCGTGCGTCGGCGACGGCCCGACGGACGTCCGGGTCCTCCGCCCGCGGCGTGCCGTCGAGTGCCCGGCGCTGACGCACGGCCGCCACCGCGAGGTCGATCGCGCGCTCGGCGATGCCGACGTAGACGGACGCGACGAGGAGTTCGAACGCGGCGAAGACGCCGAACACGAGCGGGTCCTGGTTCGGCCCGACCGGCAGACTGCGCACGATCCGGTCCGTCGGCACGTGCACACCGTGCAACCGCGTCGTGCGGCTCTGCGTCGCCCGCATGCCCAGGGTGTCCCAGTCGTCGAGGTGCTCGACGTCACCGTCGGACCGCAGCACGAAGCCGTGCACGAGCCGGGGCTCGGCACCGCTGGCGTCCTTGCCGAACACGCTCAGCACGTCCCACGCCGGCGCGAGGGAGGTGAACACCTTCGTCCCCGTGAAGCGGTAGCCGCCCGCGCCGTCCGGGTCCGCCGTCGTCGTCGAGTCGAACAGCACGGCGTCGTTGCCGGGCTCGCTCACCCCGAACGCGAGCAGGTGGTCGTCCGCCGCGTGGTCGGTGACGGTCTGGAGGAACGACCCACCCCGCGCGGTGACCGCGCGCGCCGCCTGCACCCAGACCTGGTGCATCCCGAGCCCGAGCGCCGTCGCCGGTGCGGCCTGCGCGAGCCGCCGCTGGACGGCGGCGGTCGCCGCCAGCCCGAGGTCGGCGCCGCCCTGCTCCTCCGGCACGCCCAGCCGGAGGTACCCCGCGGCACGGAGCTCGTCGAGGTCCTCCGCGCAGAACGCGTTGTCCGCGTCGTAGCCGGGCGCGCGAGCGGCGATCCGTTCGAGCAGGTCGTCGGGGAGGCTCTCGGCGGGGTTGGCCTTCGTCATGCCACGAGACTATGGTCCGAGGCGTGTCAGATCGTCATCCGTGGTCCAGGTACGTCGCGATCGGTGACTCGTTCACCGAGGGGATCGGGGACCCCGACCCCACCGTGCCGGGCGGCAACCGCGGCTGGGCGGACCGGGTGGCCGAGGTGCTGGCGAACCAGTCGGACGACTTCGCGTACGCCAACCTCGCGATCCGCGGGCGTCTCCTCCAGCAGATCATCGACGAGCAGGTCGAGCCGGCACTGGCGCTGCGACCGGACCTCGTCACGGTGTCCGCGGGCGGCAACGACATCATCCGACCGGGCTCCGACCCCGACGAACTCGCGGAACGGGTCGACACCATGGTCGAGCGGCTGCGGAGCGACGGCGCGACCGTGGTCCTGTTCACCGGACCCGACGTCGGCATGACGCCCGTGCTCGGGATGGTGCGCGGGAAGACCGCGATCTACAACGAGAACCTGCACGCGATCGCGCTGAAGCACGGCGCCCTCGTCGCGAACATGTGGGCGCTCCGGGTGCTCCGCGACCCGCGGATGTGGGCGCCGGACCGCCTGCACCACTCCCCGACCGGTCACGCGACGGTGGCCGCCGCCGTGCTCGACACGCTCGGCGTCCAGCACGGGCTCGAGCCGTTCAACCCGGAGCCGCTCGAGGCCAGGCCGTGGCGGGAAGCCCGCGCCGAGGACCTCGGCTGGGCGCGCGAGTACCTCGTCCCGTGGGTCGTCCGGCGCATCAAGCACACCTCCTCCGGCGACGGTGTCACGCCCAAGCGTCCCGAGCTGCAGGACGTCGTCGAGCACAAGGCCGACACGCCGTAGCCCTCCGGAGCCCGGCGCTCGGTCAGTCGACGGGTCGGTGGAGGTCGAGCGGGCCGTCGTGGAGCGGCTCGGTGACCCATGCCGCGACCGCCCGCCGTGCCGCCGGATCGAGCCGCAGGCGCATCGCGTGCGGCGTCTCGACGAAGCGGACGTCGACCACGACCGAACCGTCGTCGGGGTCCGTCGCCGCGCTCGCCGCGAGGGGGCCCTCGCTCGCCCACACGCCCTCGCCGACCGGGACCGTCGACGAACCGCCGTCCA
Organism: Curtobacterium sp. 22159; assembly: GCF_052045775.1. Taxonomy (NCBI): domain Bacteria; kingdom Bacillati; phylum Actinomycetota; class Actinomycetes; order Micrococcales; family Microbacteriaceae; genus Curtobacterium; species Curtobacterium sp. 22159. The sequence continues at coordinate 245,480 of NZ_JBQEPN010000002.1, read as the reverse complement.
CGTCGAGCGACACGCGCCACCCGTCGGCACCACGCTCGAGCCGGAGCCCCTCGACGACGCCGTCCACGGCGAACGACCCGGCAGCGTCGTCGGGGAGCCGACCGCCGACGGCCGCGGGCAGTCCCAGGGAGGCGAGCCGCGCCTCCAGGGCCGCATCGTCGGCGGCGTCGACGTCCGCAGCGTCGAGGGCGGGCAACAGGTGCTCCCACGCCGCGTCGAGCACCGCCTGCATGTCCAGGCTCTGGCCGGTGAGCGCCAGCACGACGTCCTGCTCCGGCAGCACGACGCAGAACTGGCCGTACGCGCCGTCACCGCGGAAACCGTGGCGGGCCATCCAGAACTGGAAACCGTACCCCTGCCGCCAGTCCGGGTTCGCCTCGTCCGGGTTCGCGACCTGCGTGCTGGTGGCCGCGGCGACCCAGTCCTCGTCGAGGAGGCGCTCGCCGTTCCACACGCCGCGCTGCAGGTACAGCTGCCCGAGCGCGGCGATCGCGGACGTCGGCGCGTAGCAGCCGCTGAAACCGAGCTCGGCGCCGGTGTCGTCGCGGCGCCAGGCGAGGTCCGTGATCCCGAGCGGGTCGAGCAGCCGCGGGCGGAGGTACTCGACGAGCGAGTCACCACTGACCCGGCGGACGATCGCCGCGAGCGTGTACGTGCACGGCTGGTTGTAGGCGAACACGGAGCCGGGCTCCTCGTCGGGCGGGGTGAGGAGGAACCCCCGGACCAGGTCGTCCGGGTCGGTGTCCGCGGCACGGTCGAGCGTCTCCTCCCGGTGTCCGCTCGCCATCGCGAGGAGGTGCCGGACCCGGATGCGCCGGCTCCGGTCGTCCGTGACGTCGCCGTCGAGCTCCGGGAAGTACGACAGCGCCGTCGCGTCCAGGTCCACGAGTCCCTCCCGGACCGCGATCCCGACCGCTGCCGCCGTGAAGCTCTTGCTCAGCGAGTAGAGCAGGTGCACCCGGTCCGCTGCGTACGGGTGCCACCACCCTTCGGCGGCGACGCGGCCGTGCCGGAGCAGCATGAGACCGTGCGGCTCCACGTCGGGAGTGGTCTCCAGCGCGTCGAGGAACCGGGCGATGCCGCCGGCGTCGATGCCGAGCGCGGACGGAGCGGAGCGGGGGAACGTCGTCGTCACCCCTCCGACACTACGGGGCGTCGTGCCGGAACGGCAGCGGGACGACGGCAGGGCGCGGGTCGGTGGCCAGGCGCGCGTGGGTCTCCACGTCGAACCGCTCTTCGCCGTAGCGGAGCTTCTCGCGCTCGATCCCCTCGGCGGAGAACCCCGCCCGGGTCGCGACCGCGCACGACGCCGGGTTGTTCGTCCGGTGCCCCAGTTCGAGTCGGTGCACACCGAGGGCCACGGCGTCATCGACGGCAGCGACGAGCGCACGCGTGGCCAGCCCGCGGCCGCGCGCACGCGGCAGGAGCCAGTAGGACACCCACGCGGTCCCGTGCGTGTGCTCGATCGACGTCACTGCGACGTTCCCGAGCACCGCGCCCGACCCGCCGTCGGCCTCGACGACCGCCCAGTTCCGGGAACGATCGTCCAGCCGGTACACGCTCGCGATGAAGGCCGCCGCGTCCTCGACGTCGCTGAACCGCACGCCGCCGAGCTGCCGCGCGAGCTCCGGGTCCGCCGAGGCGACCACGAGCGCCGGGGCATCGGCCCGCCGCCACGGCCGCAGCACCGCCACCGGCGTCACGCGCCCTGGAACGGGTTCGTCCACCGCCACCAGATGCCCGGGTCCTCGATGGGGCGGGCGAGCACGAGCGGCACGGTGACCGGGTCGTGGTCCGAGATCGTGAAGCGGACCTTCCCGACGCGCTCGCCCTTCGTGCCCAGGGTGACGCGGTCGAGGTGGGTCCTCGCCGACACCGTCGTCCTCCCCCACACGAGCACCTCGGCTGCCGACGACGCCACCGCGTCCGCTTCCTCCTGCCACGGCGTCGAGAACGTCCCGAACGTCTGGCCGGCGTGCGCCAGCGTGACGACCTGGAAGTTGTCCGCCACCGAGCGGAGCAGCCGTTGCACGTCCTGGTCCAGCGAGTCGTGGTCCACGCCGCCGAGCATCGCGCCGACGACCGTCACCCGCTTCCCGCCCCGCTCGTACGTCGCGGCGAACAGCAGGCACGCTCCGGCCTGGTCGAGGGTGCCGGTCTTGATGCCCTCGACGCCGTCGAGCCCGAGGAGCTTGTTCGAGTTCTCGATCGCACCCGCGCCCGGCACCGTGGCCGTCTTCGTGCCGACGACCTCCTTCACCACCGGGTTCGCCAGGGCCAGCTGCCCCAGCGTCACCAGGTCCGTCGCCGTCGACCGGTTCGCCGGGTCGAGACCCGTCGGCTCCCGGATCGAGGTGTGGTCGAGCCCGTGCTCGTGCAGCCATGACGCGGCGGCGTGCTCGTACGCGTCCAACGACCCGAACGCCCAGATCGCCAACGACCCGGCGTAGTTGTTCGCCGACTTCATGAGCATGACCTGCAGGGTCTGGTACTCCGAGAGCTTCAGCCCGGCGGGCATCGGGGCGACCTCGCCGTCCAGGGCGAGGTACTTCGCGTAGAGCCCCTCCATCGCGGGCGTGAACGTGATCGTCGGACCCGCCTGCCCACGCTGCAGGGGCTTCTCGTCGAGGACCACCAGCGCCGTCACGACCTTCGAGATGCTCGCGATCGACCGGGGCTTCGCGTCACCACTGGTCCGCAGGCTCTCCGGGAAGTCCGTCGCCTCGACCGCCGTCGCGCCGTACCCGGGGAAGCGCAGGTCCGGCACCGACGAGGTCGGCGCCGCGTAGGTGGTGGTCGAGGCGCTCGCCGGGGCGAACGGCACGACTGCCGCGGCCACGAGGTAGCCGACCGCCAGGACCAGCACGGCGACGACGGAGATCGTCACCGGCCTCCGGACGGCGGAGCGGGGGCGGCGGACGACTCGTGACACGACACCCGAGCGTACTGGAGGCGCGTGGCGCGCACCCCGTGCGGCTCACGCGGGTGGGTGGGGGCCGTCGGCTGCGGTCGGGTCCGGCCGGGTGCGGTTCTCGTCGCACGACGGGCCGCTCACCTCCGGCAGCGACGGCGCGTCGTGCGACCGGAACGGACGCGGACGGCGCGTCGTGCGACCGGAGCGGACGCGGACGGCGCGTCGCGCTACCGGGCTCGCTGGGCGTGCGCGACCGCCCAGAGGCCGACCGCGCTCGCGGCGGCGACGTTGAGCGAGTCGACGCCGTGCGCCATGGGGATCCGGACCGTCGTGTCCGCCGACGAGACCGCGGCGTCGGTGAGCCCCTGCCCCTCGGTGCCCATGACGAGCGCGACCTTCTCCGGGACGTCGGCGACGAAGGCGTCCAGGTCGACGGAGCGGTCCGTCAGCGCCATCGCGGCGAGGTGGAAGCCCTGCGCGCGGAGCTCCTCGCCGGCGGCGGGCCACTCCCCGATGCGCGTCCACGGGACCTGGAGCACGGTCCCCATGCTGACCCGGACGCTCCGCCGGTACAGCGGGTCGGCGCAGCGCGGGCTGACGAGCACCGCGTCCGCCCCGAGCCCGGCGACGCTGCGGAACACCGCCCCCACGTTCGTGTGGTCGACGATGTCCTCGAGCACCACGACGAGCTTCGCGTCCCGGACGACGTCGGCCACCTCGGGCAGCTCGGGGCGTTGCACGGCCGCCAGCGCGCCCCGGTGCATGCGGAAGCCGGTGAGCTCCTCGAGGAGGGCGTCCGGACCGACGAAGACCGGACCGTCGTGGTCGGCGACGAGCGGCATGACGCTGTCGAGCCACTTCTCCTGCACCAGCACACTCCGCGGGACGTGGCCGGCCCGGACGGCTCGCTCGATGACCGTGTTCGACTCCGCGATGTACAGGCCGCCCTCGGGTTCGGTCACCCGACGGAGCGCCACGTCGGTCAGCCGGGCGAAGTCGTCGAGGCGGGGGTCGTCGAGGGTGTCGATGCGGACGGCGTGCACGTGGCTCGTTTCGGTGTGGGGTGGCCGTGGGCCGGGTCGGTCTCCGGCACGGCGACGATCGGGAAGTGACCGGGGCGGTCGGCTGTTGAGGGTACCGTGAACACGATGGCGACGAGCGAACCGACCGGCCCCGCGGACACGGCCTCCACCGCGGACGACCTGGACCGCGCCGTCGAGCTCCTCGCCGGCAAGCGGATCGCCGTGCTGTCGGGTGCCGGGCTGAGCACCGACTCGGGCATCCCGGACTACCGGGGCGAGGGCCGTGTGGTGCGCAAGCCGATGACCTTCCAGGAGTTCCGCGCGGACCCGGCGAAGCGCCAGCGGTACTGGGCGGGCTCGCACCTCGGGTGGCGCACCTTCGCCGGAGCGCGTCCGAACCAGGGACACCGTGCGCTCGCGGCACTCGAACGCGACGGGATCGTCACGGGCGTCGTCACGCAGAACGTCGACGGGCTGCACCTCCGAGCCGGATCGCGCCGGGTCGTCGAGATCCACGGCTCGATGGACCGAGCGGTGTGCCTGACGTGCGGGCAGGTGTTCTCGCGGGCGGACCTCGCCACCGTGCTCGACCGCGACAACCCGTGGATCGACGAACCGGGGTCGGTGCAGCTCCAGCCCGACGGCGACGTCGATATCACGGACGTCGAGCGGTTCCGCGTGCCGGACTGCTCGGTGTGCGGCGGTGTCCTCAAGCCCGACGTGGTGTTCTTCGGCGAGTTCGTGCCCGCCGAGAAGTTCCGGGAAGCCGTGTCCATCGTCGCCGAGGCCGAGGCGCTCCTCGTCGTGGGGTCCTCGCTGACCGTCAACTCCGGCGTGCGACTCGTCGACCACGCCGCGCGCCGCAAGCACCCCGTCGTCATCGTGAACCGCGGTGCGACCCGCAGCGACCGTCGTGCCGCCGTGAAGCTCGACGCCGGCACCACCGAGACGCTCGAGGCACTGGCAGCGCGGCTCGACCCGTCTGCGATGATCGACGGGTGACGACGCTCCTCTACCTGGTCCGGCACGGCGAGACCGACTGGAACGCCGGACGGCGCATCCAGGGCTCCACGGACATCCCCCTGAACGACACCGGACGCCGACAGGCCGCGTCGACCGCCGAGCTGCTCGCCCGACGCCGGTTCGACGCCGTCGTGGCCTCGCCGCTGTCGCGCGCGTTCGAGACGGGCTCGATCATCGCGGAGCGGCTCGGCCTCGGGACGCCGACGACCCACGCGGGGCTCGTCGAACGGTCGTACGGGGAGGCCGAGGGGCTCACGAACGAGGAGGTGCTCGAGCGGTACCCGCACGACGACATCCCCGGGCGGGAGTCCCGCAGCGCCCTGCTCGCGCGCGTCACCGAGACGCTCGGCGAGATCGCGGTCCGGTTCGACGCCGGCAGCGTGGTCGTCGCCACCCACGGAGCCGTGATCCGGAGCGTCGTGAACGCCGCCGCTCCCGGCACCGCGGACCGGCAGCACACCCCCATCCGCAACGGTTCGGTGCACTCGTTCCGGTGGGACCCGGAGCGCTTCCACGCCGAGCTCGTCCGGTTCGACGACCCCATCGACGACGTGTCGGACGGCCCCGGTCGGTACGCCTTCGAGTACCAGAACCCCCTCGAACGCCGGGGGTAGGGCGGGCTCCGGCATGGCGCCCGCGCGGAGCGACCGAACCCGGGTCACCGTCGCACGCGCGGTACTAGGCTCCGATGCACTCGCAGACCAGCGCGTGGAAGGGGCCGACATGACCGTCGACGGACCCGACAGCGGCACCGCACGGCAGGGCTGGCCTCAGCCCCAGGAGGCGGACGACCTCGACCGCGCGTTCGGTCCCGGCACCGCCTCCACGCCGGTCCGCACGCCCCGGCAGCGCGCCCGGCGCGGCACGCTCGTCGGCGTCGGGGTGATCGTCTCCGCCGGGGTCCTCGCGGTCGCGCTCCTCACCATCGTCGCCGGGGTGCAGAAAGGTGTCGGTGGGGTCTTCCCGCAGCCGCAGTCCGCGCTCGACCGGTTCACGGCCACCGCGCGTGACCTCGACGGCGTCGAGCGCATCACGAACGAAGAGCAGGACAAGACCGGCTTCGCCAGCTACGACGTGTCGTCCGCCGTCGAGGTCTCCCCCACGCTGTCCGACGACGAGCGGACCGCGGTGGTCGACGCACTCAGCCGGGCAGCCGACGCCGCCAGCGGGAACGGTGTGCGTGTGTTCGCGATCGTCGACCTCGGGAACCTGGAGATCGGGGTCTCGGGCGACCAGGGGGTGACCCGGAAACGGCTGGCACTCGCGCGGCAGCTCGACACGATCGGCGGGGTGACCGGCGTGCACTGCGCGTGGACCGCGGACGCACCGTCCGACGACCCGCGCGGGCAGGTGATCTCGGTCGAGACGCCGGGCACCGGCGACGTGCTCGTCGCGATCGTCGCGAAGGCGTCGCACGCGGCGCACGCGGTGTTCCCGGGGGCCGCGGTCACGTCGGCCACTCCGTCGCGCTGACGCACGCCGGAGCGCCCGCCTCAGCGGGGGGCCCGCGCCTGCCGGTCCTCGACCGCGCGCTCGACCGCTCGCACCACCTGCTCGGCCGAGTCGTCCCAACGGAAGCGGGCCGCCTGCGCGACGGAGGCCTCCGAGGCGGCGTCCCACCGCGCCTCCAGTCTGCGCACCGCCTGCGCGACCGCGGACGGGGAGGACGGGTCGAAGTACTCGGCCGCGTCACCGCCGATCTCGCGGAAGATCGGGATGTCGCTCACCACGACCGGCGTCCCGACGCCCATCGCCTCGACGAGCGGGATGCCGAACCCCTCGTCGTAGGACGCCGTCGCCAAGGCCGTGGCGGAGCTCAGCACCGACAGGTACTCGTCGTCCGAGGCACCGTCGTGGAAGACGATCGCGCCCGCCGGGGCGAGACGGACCAGTCGGGCACGATCGGCGTCGGACACCCGGGACATGCAGTGCAGCACCCAGTCCGCACCGAGGAGGGGCAGGGCGGCCGCGAGGGTCTCGACGTTCTTGTACGGCATGAAGGACCCCATGTAGACGAGTGACTTCTCACGGGCACCGTTCTGCTCACGACGTTCGGCGGGGTCGGCCGCGTTGTACGCCACCGTGACGGGGCGCTTCGTGAGCCGGTGCTGCTGGATGAGGCCGGCCGTCGTCTCGGAGACGGTGACGACGCCGTCGGCACCGTCGAGCAGCAGACGCTGCGGCGTCCAGGTGAGGTGGAACGCCCGCCAGCCGAGGCGGATCGGCCACGAGAACTCCCGCGGTGGTGTGCGGTTCCGGTAGTAGATGAGGTCGTGAAGGGTCAGGACGAGGGCGTAGTGCCGACCGCGCGACCCCATCGTCTGCATCGGGGAGAACACGGCGTCGAGGCCGAGCCGGTTCACCGTGCGGGCGACGAACGGCTCGCCGGCCTCGGTGGGTGCGGGCAGCAGCTCCCACGGCAGGTGGTCCGGCAGCGACTCGAGCTGCCGTTCGTCGTTGACCAGGAGCGTGTAGTCGTGCCGGGCCGGCAGGTGTGCGACGACTCCGGCGGTGAAGCGGCTGATGCCGTCGTGGCGGCCGATCCGGACGTAGCGGCAGTCGATGCCGATGCGGAGCCGGGTCACGAGTCGGCTCCGTCCGCGGTCGGCTGAGCAGCCGGGCCCGCTGGTGTCTCGGCGTCGGCAGTCGGCGTCGGGCGAGCCGCTTGCCCGGCGGGCGTCTCGGGGGCACTCGGCGTCGGGCGAGCATCCTGCCGTGGCGTTTCTTGCGTTCTCGACGTGGCCCGCGCTGCCGACCGCGACTTCCGCCGCCGCTTCGGCGTGTCCGCCATCCGACGCAGCACCGCGGCTGCAGCGACGTCCGGCGTCTCGTAGTGGACCAGGTGCCCGACCTCCGGCACGACGACGAGCTCGGCGTCCGCGAGCCGCGCCGCCAACGCCTGCTGCTCGGGCACCGCCGTGATGTCGTCGCGCTCTGCGGCGATCATGAGCACGGGCACCGCGATGCGGTCGGCGTACTCGGACACGTCGTGCGTGACCGAGGTCCGGAACGCCTCGAGCACACTGGTGCGGTTCGCGAAGGCCGAGAAGTACCGGTCGTGCTGGTCGTGCACCCAGCGGCGGAGATCGCGGTCGTGCGACTTCAGCATCGCGATGCTCATCGCCCGGACGATCGCCGGGTTCCGGAGCAGCCCGAGGCCGAGGGTCTTCGGCAGGAGGGCGCCGGCACGGTAGTAGCCGATCGCGATGCCCGTGCCCACCGCCCGGGGGCCCTGCAGCGCCGGCGCGGCGATCGGGTTGACGAGGACGAGCAGCCGCGTGTCGAGCCCGGCGGCGACCGTCGCGGCGACGACGATCGACCCGAACGAGTGCCCGAGCACGACGGTGTCGCGCGCGAGCCCGAGCGCCGTGTGGAAGCCGGTCAACCACGTGACGTAGGAGTCGATGTCCGACACCGGCAACGGGTCGGAGATCCCGAAGCCCGGCAGGTCCGGCACGACCACCCGGACACCCTCGAGGTGCGCGGCGATCGTCTCGAGACCGTGGTGGTCACCACGGAACCCGTGCACTGCGAGGACCGTCTGCTCGGCGCCGGCCGGCCCGTACTCCCAGTAGTGCGTGGTGCGGCCGTCGACCTGCACGGAGCGGTGCACGACCGGCGTGGCGGCCATCAGCGACTGGTACGGGGAGAGCACGGGCGGTTGCATCCGCGCCAGTCTAGGGAATGGGTCGGCACAAACCCCGGACAGGCCCAGGACCACGCGCCTATCGTGTCCGGGGCGGGCCCTGCCGTGCCCCGTCGGACCGGTCGTCGGCCCGTCGGGTCCGGTTGCCGGCCCGTCGACGACGACGAGGAGCACGGTGACCTTCACAGCCCCGATCCAGCTGCCCGGCCTGACGCTCGACCCGCAGTGGTACAAGCGCTCGGTGTTCTACGAGTGCATGATCCGCTCGTTCGTGGACTCGAACGGTGACGGCATCGGTGACATCCAGGGCGTGATCGGCAAGCTCGACTACCTGCAGTGGCTCGGGGTCGACGCGCTCTGGCTCCCGCCGTTCTTCCGCTCCCCCATGCGCGACGGCGGCTACGACATCTCCGACTACAAGGCGATCCTGCCGGAGTTCGGCACGCTCGACGACTTCCGCGAACTCGTCACGAAGTCGCACGAGCGGAACATGCGCATCGTCATCGACATGGTGATCAACCACACGAGCGACCAGCACGAGTGGTTCCAGCAGTCCCGCGAGGACCCCGACGGTCCATACGGAGACTTCTACGTCTGGCGCGACACCGACGAGGACTACTCGAACATCCGCATCATCTTCGTCGACACCGAGGAGTCCAACTGGACGTTCGACCCGGTCCGTCGGCAGTTCTTCTTCCACCGGTTCTTCTCGCACCAGCCGGACCTCAACTTCGAGAACCCCGCCGTCGTCGAGGCCGTGTACGACGTCGTCCGGCACTGGCTCGACATGGGCGTCGACGGGCTGCGGTTGGACGCGATCCCGTACCTCTTCGAGTCCGAGGACGGCAACGGCGAGGGCGAACCGGAGACGCACGAGTTCATCAAGAAGCTGCGCGCGATGGTGGACGACGAGTACCCCGGCCGGGTGCTCCTCGCCGAGGCGAACCAGTGGCCCCGTGAGACCGCCGCCTTCTTCGGCACCGACGAGGAGCCCGAGTGCCACATGGCGTTCGACTTCCCCGTCATGCCGCGCATCTTCTACTCGCTGCGCGCACAGCACGCCTCCGAGCTCAAGGCGATCCTGTCCGAGACGCTCGACGTGCCCGCCAGCGCCGCCTGGGGCGTGTTCCTCCGCAACCACGACGAGCTCACCCTCGAGATGGTCAGCGAGGAGTACCGGCAGGCGATGTACGGCTGGTACGGCTACGACCCGCGCATGCGCTCGAACATCGGCATCCGTCGGCGCTTGGCTCCCCTGCTCGACAACTCCAGGGCCGAGCTCGAGCTCATCCACGCGCTGCTGTTCTCGCTGCCCGGGTCGCCGTTCCTCTACTACGGCGACGAGATCGGGATGGGCGACAACATCTGGCTGCCCGACCGCGATTCCTCCCGCACGCCGATGCAGTGGACGCCGGACCGGAACGCCGGCTTCTCGACCGCCGACCCGGGCAAGCTGTACCTCCCCGTCGTGCAGTCCCTCGTGTACAACTACGCGCAGGTGAACGTCGAGGCGCAGCTCGCCCAGTCCCGCTCCCTGCTGCACTGGGTCCGGAACGTCATCCACGTCCGCAAGGCCCACCCGGTGTTCGGCATGGGGACGCTCGACGTGCAGGACACGTCGAACGAGTCCGTGCTCGCGTTCGTCCGGTCGTGGGAGGGCTCCGGGCAGCAGTTCGGACCGTCCGCCGAGGACGTCCTCTGCGTCTTCTCCTTCGCCACCAACCCGACGTCGGTCACGGTGTCGGCTCCGGAGTTCGCGGGGCGGCCGCTGTACGACCTGTTCGGCGGCGGGGCGTTCCCGTCGTTCGACGAGGACGGCAACGTGACGCTGACCATGGGCACGCAGTCGTTCTACTGGCTGCACGTGGGAGCGCCGGTCGCCTGACCGCGTCGGGCGGGGCGGCCTCCGGTGCCGGCTGCCCTGCGCGCGGCGGCGCTCGGACTGGAGGCGCGGCTCGTCCCCGGCAGGCGGGTCGCGCTCGGCGTGTCGGTGCGTCCCGTTAGCCTCGTGACGTGACGTACTCCGGAACCGCGCTCGACACGCCGCCCGCCGATGCCGGCGCCGTGCAGGACCTCACCGGGCGACCGTGGTGGCACGCCCTCGGGGTGTTCGACCTCGAGACCACCGGCGTCGACGTCGAGACGGCTCGCATCGTCACCGCACACGTCGGGCTCATCGACATGACCGGTCGCTCCATCGTCGAGGGCGCCTGGCTCGCCGACCCCGGCGTCGAGATCCCCGACGGGGCGGCAGCGGTCCACGGCATCACCACGGAGCGTGCACGGGCCGAGGGTCGTCCGGCCGGTGAGGTCGTCGCCGAGATCATCGCCGCGGTCGAGGCCGTGTTCGCCCGCGGCATCCCGCTCGTCATCTACAACGCCCCGTACGACCTCACCGTGCTCGACCGCGAGGCCAAGCGGCACGGCATCGCCTCCCCCGTCATCGGGAACGTCGTCGACCCGCTCGTGATCGACAAGGCGCTCGACACCTACCGCAAGGGCAAGCGCACGCTCGAGGCCGCGTCCGAGCTGTACGGCGTGACCCTCTCCGACGCGCACGACGCCGGCGCCGACGCCATCGCGGCCGGCCGTGTCGCACAGGCCATCGCCGCGAAGTACCCGGACGAGCTCGGTGTCTCCGCCGAGGAGCTCCACCGCAAGCAGGTCGGCTGGTGCGCCGAGCAGGCGTCCTCGTTCCAGGACTACATGCGCGCCAAGCGTGACCCGTCCTTCACCGCCGACGGTCGCTGGCCGCACCGCAACGCCGGCTGACGCCCGCGGCAGCGCTGCCGGCTCGCTCGTCGCGCGTTGCGACCGTTCGCCACGTCGGCCGCGCATCGAAGTCGAACCACGAATGCGACGTCGAACCACGGCGTGCCGGAGGTTCAATGTCGCTTTCGTGGTTCCGCGCGCCCCGTGACGCCGAGCGCCGCCGGCCCGCGCCGCCGCAGCGCCGCCGCACCCGCGGCATCGCTCGCTCGCACCGCCCGCAGCGACCGTTTGACACGTCGGCCGCGCATCGGAGTCGAACCACGAATGCGATGTCGAACCACGGCGTGCCGGAGGTTCGACGTCGCTGTCGTGGTTCCGAGCGCCCCGTGACGCCGAGCGCCCCCCGGCCCGTGCCGCCGCAACGCCGCCGCGGCACCCCGGCAACGCAGAACGGGCGGCCCTGCCGAAGCAGGACCGCCCGTCCGAGCGCGCAGCGGACTTACTTGCCGAAGCCCTTGAAGCGCTGGTTGAACTTCTCGACGCGACCGGCCGAGTCGAGGATGCGCTGCTTGCCCGTGTAGAACGGGTGCGACGCGGACGAGATCTCGACGTCGATGACCGGGTAGGTCGCACCGTCGAGCTCGATGGTCTTGTCGCTGGTCGCGGTCGAACGCGTCAGGAACGTCTCACCGGAGGCCAGGTCGCGGAAGACGATGGCGTTGTACTCGGGGTGGGTGTCGGTCTTCATGGAGATTCCTCGGATAGCGGTGATGGGAGTGCGCGGCTGCTCGAAGTGAACTCCGCGCGGAAGTCTGCGGCGTGCGCCAGCCGTCTACGTTACCAGACAGCACGCCGGATCGGGAGCAGGAAACGCGCCTGACGGAGCGGCAACCGCGCCTCAGGCCGCGCGTGCCGTGTACCGGCCGGCGTCCTTCGTGACGGTCAGTTCGATGCCGAACGCCTCGGTGAGCGTCGAGTCCGTGAGCACGTCGTCGATCGGCCCGGCGGCCTGCACGTGCCCGTCTGCGAGCACCAGGGCGTGGGTGAACCCGGCCGGGATCTCCTCGACGTGGTGGGTGACGATGACGATCGCCGGCGAGTCCTCGCTCTGCGCGTAGCCGCCGAGGGTCCGCACGAGGCTCTCGCGGGCGCCGAGGTCGAGCGATGCGGCGGGTTCGTCGAGGAAGAGGATCTCCGGGTCGGTCATCACCGCACGGGCGATCTGCACGCGCTTCTGCTCGCCGTCGCTCAGCTCGCCGAACGTCCGGTCGGTGAACGCGCCGAGGCCCCATTCGTCGAGCACGCGCTGGGCCCGGCGGACGTCGAGCTCCTCGTACTCCTCGTTCCAACGCCCCGTGACCGAGTACGCGGCCGTGAGCACCACGTCGATGACCTTCTCGGTGACCGGGATCCGGCGGGCGAGCGCCGTCGACGCGAACCCGATCCGGGGCCGGAGTTCGAACAGGTCGGCGCCGCCGAGCTCCGTCCCGAGCACCTCGACGCCACCCGACGTCGGGAACGTCTGCGCCCCGGCGACCTGGAGCAGCGTGGTCTTGCCGGCACCGTTGGCACCGAGCACGACCCAGCGTTCGTCGTCCTGCACCTCCCACGAGATCCCGTCGAGGATGGTGGCCCCGTTGCGGACCACGGAGACGTCTGACAAGCGCACGACCGAGGGCATGCGACCAGCCTACGGGTTCTGCCCGAGCACCTCGTCGTAGACCTGCCGTGTCCGGTGGGCGATCGCGTCCCACGTGAACTCGGTCTCGACGCGGAGGCGCCCGGCCCGGCCCATGAGCTTGGCCAGCCCCTCGTCGGCGAGCACCTCGTCCAGGGTCGCGGCGAGGTCGGCGACGAACCGCTCGGGGTCGGTCGGGGTGCCGGTGCCGTCCTGCGCCTGGTCGATCGGCACGATGCGGCCGGTCAGCCCGTCGGCGACGACCTCGGGGATGCCGCCGGTGCCGGTGCCGACGACGGGGATCCCGCACGCCATCGCCTCGAGGTTGACGATCCCGAGCGGCTCGTAGATCGACGGGCAGACGAAGACCGTGCCCGACGAGAGCACGTTGACGATCTCCTGGTGCGCCAGCATCCGGTCGATCCAGACCACGCCCTCGCGCGACTCGCGGAGCCCCTCGACCAGGCCGGTCACCTCGGCCATGATCTCCGGCGTGTCCGGGGCTCCGGCGCACAGCACGATCTGCACGTCCTCCGGCAGCGACGCCACCGCGCGGAGGAGGTACGGCAGGCCCTTCTGCCGGGTGATGCGCCCGACGAAGACGACGCTCCGGCGTGACGGGTCGATGCCGAGGGCGCGGACGGCGTCCTCGTCGACAGTCGGCTTCCAGTCGTCGATGTCGATGCCGTTGTAGACCACGTGCACCTTCGCCGGGTCGATCGACGGGTACGAGCGGAGGATGTCCGCGCGCATGGCCTTCGACACCGCGATCACGCCGTCGGCCTGCTCGAACGCCTCGCGCTCCATCCAGCTCGACAGCCGGTACCCGCCGCCGAGCTGCTCGGCCTTCCACGGACGGAGCGGCTCGAGGCTGTGCGCCGTGACGACGTGCGGGATGCCGTACGTCAGCTGGGCGATGCGTCCGGCGGCGTTCGCGTACCAGGTGTGCGAGTGCACGAGGTCCGCGCCCTCGACGTCCGCGGCGATCGCGATGTCCGTCCCGAGGGCCTGCAGCGCGCCGTTGGCCTGCTCGAGTCCGGCGGGCGTGCGGTACGCCCAGACGGACTCCTCGTCACGGAAGGCCCCGAAGGCCCGCACCCGCACGTCCGTGTCCGTCCCCGACCGCAGCGCGGCCGTCAGTTCGGCCACGTGGACACCCGCTCCGCCGTAGATCTCCGGCGGATACTCCCTGGTCAGTAGATCGACTCGCACGCGTTCAACGTAACCGGTTCCCAGTGCGCACGCCTACTGTGAGCGTCATGGCACCAAAGAAGGTCTTCGGCATCGTGCTCGCCGGCGGCGAGGGCAAACGGCTCATGCCGCTCACGGCCGACCGCGCGAAGCCCGCTGTCCCGTTCGGCGGCAACTTCCGTCTCATCGACTTCGCTCTGTCGAACCTGGTCAACTCCGGACTGCAGAAGATCGTCGTCCTCACCCAGTACAAGTCGCACAGTCTCGACCGCCACGTCGCGGAGACCTGGCGCATGGAGGGCCTGCTCGGCTCGTACGTCGCATCGGTGCCCGCGCAGCAGCGACTCGGCAAGCGCTGGTTCGCCGGCTCGGCCGACGCGATCCTGCAGTCGCTCAACCTGCTCCGCGACGAACGGCCCGACATCGTGGTCGTCGTCGGCGCCGACCACGTGTACCGGATGGACTTCCACCAGATGGTCGAGGCACACATCGCCTCCGGCCGGAGTGCCACCGTTGCCGCGATCCGCCAGCCGATCGGCCTCGCCGACCAGTTCGGCGTCATCCAGGTCGCCGACGACGACCCGACGAAGATCGAGGCGTTCCTCGAGAAGCCGAAGAACGCCGTCGGCCTGGCCGACTCCCCCGGCGAGATCCTCGCGTCGATGGGGAACTACGTCTTCGACGCGGACGCGCTGGTCGACGCCGTGCTCCGCGACGGCCAGATCGAGACGTCGAACCACGACATGGGCGGCGACATCGTGCCCGACTTCGTGTCCCGGGGCGACGCCGGCGTCTACGACCTCCAGCGCAACGACGTGCCCGGGTCGAACGAGCGCGACCGGTACTACTGGCGCGACGTCGGGACGATCGACTCGTTCTTCGACGCCCACATGGACCTCATCGCTCCCGTCCCGGTGTTCAACCTCTACAACCAGGACTGGCCGATCTTCAACCAGCAGACGAACCTGCCGCCGGCGAAGTTCGTCCGGGACGCGAACGGCAACACCGGCTCGACGGTGGACTCCCTCGTGTCGCTCGGGTGCCTCGTGTCCGGGGCGCAGGTGGAGCGCAGCATGATCGGCCCGTGGTGCTCGATCGACTCCGGGGCGAAGGTCCTCGACTCGATCGTGTTCGAGCGGGCATCGATCGGTGCCGGGTCCATCGTGAACCGGGCGATCCTCGACAAGGACGTGGTGATCGCTCCGGGCGCGCAGGTCGGCGTCGACCGCGAGGCCGACGAAGCCCGCGGCTTCACCGTCACCGACTCCGGCATCACCGTGGTCGGCAAGGGCGTCCGCGTCGACGCGTAGCGTCGTCGGAACGCTCTGGAGGCGCGGCTGACGTCACACGGACGAGCCGCGCCTCCGACAGTCGGTACCGTTGGTGCGTGCCGCGCTTCCTCGTCGTCCTCGATGCCGATTCCACGCTCCTCGAGGACGAGGTCATCGAACTCCTGGCCGACGCCGCCGGGACCCGGCCACGGGTCGCGGCGATCACGGAGCGGGCCATGCGCGGGGAGATCGACTTCGCGGAGAGCCTCCGGGAGCGTGTCGCGACGCTGGAGGGCCTCCAGGACGACGTCTTCCGCCGAGCGCAGGAGACGGTCCGTGTGACGCGGGGAGCCGACGAGCTGGTCCGTGGCGTGCACGCGGCCGGCGGGACCGTCGGCGTCGTCTCCGGCGGGTTCCACGAGGTGCTCGACCCCTTCGCGGAGGCGCTCCGACTCGACCACTGCCGGGCCAACCGGCTCGAGGTGGTGGACGGGGTGCTGACCGGGCGGGTGCTGGGCGACGTGGTGGACGCGCATGCGAAGGCGGCAGCGCTCCGGGAGTGGGCGACCGTCGACGACGTCCCCGTCGCGCGCACGATCGCCGTCGGGGACGGTGCGAACGACCTCGAGATCATGCGCGTCGCTGCGCTCTCTGTGGCGTTCGACGCGAAGCCGCGTGTGCGCGAGCAGGCGGACGTGGCGGTCGTCGACCGTGACCTGTCCGCGGTGCTCGCCGCCCTCGGCCTGCGCGGCTGACGCGCCCCCGAGACTCGGCCCCGCGCCCCCGAGACTCGCGGTGGGCGACAGTTCTCGTGCCCGGGGGCGCGAGAACTGTCGCTGAGCGCGAGACTCGGGCCGACGCGCGCGAGACTCGCGGCGGCAGCGGCGGCTAGTGCCCCATCCCCAGGCCGCCGTCGACCGGGATCACCGCGCCGGAGACGTACCCGGCACCGTCGCTCGCGAGGAACAGCGTGGCGTCCGCGACGTCGTCCACGGTGCCGTACCGCGCCGCCGGGATCTGCTTCTTGAACTCCGCGACGAGCTCGTCCGGCAGGGACGCCGTCATGTCCGTCTGGATGAAGCCGGGCGCGACGACGTTCGCGGTGATGCCGCGGGAGCCGAGCTCGCGCGTGATCGACCGGGCCATGCCGACGAGCGCCGCCTTCGACGAGGCGTAGTTGACCTGGCCGACCTGGCCGTAGGCGCCGACGACGCTCGACATGAGGACGATGCGCCCGAACTTCGCCTTCATCATGCCCTTCGTCGCACGCTTCACGACCCGGAACGTCCCCGTCAGGTTCGTGTCGATGACGCTCGTGAAGTCCTCCTCGGACATGCGGAGCAGCAGCTGGTCGTTCGTGATGCCGGCGTTCGCGACGAGGACCTCGACCGGGCCGAGCTCCGCCTCCACCTGCGTGAACGCGGCGTCGACGGACGCCGTGTCGGTGATGTCCGCCGCGACGGTGAGGGCACCCTCGGGGCCGCCCTGACCGCTCCGGGACGTGACCGCGACGCGGTGCCCGGCGGCGACGAACCGCTCCGCGAGGGCGTGGCCGATGCCGCGGTTGCCGCCGGTGATGAGGACGGTACGGGGGGTGCTCATGGTCGCTCCGTTCGGGGTGGGGTGCACGGCGCGCCGCGGCCGGGATCGGTCGGACACGCCCGGACGAGCGTACCGGAGGCGATGTCGCCGTCGTGTCCGCGCGCGGCGGAACCACGGAGGGGCCCACGGGCTTAGGCTTGACCATGGGCAGAGGAAAGAACATCGGATGAAGACGACGCACAGCATCACGACCCTCCCGGACTCACCGGAGACGGATCGCGCGCACCGCTTGTCCCGCTACGTCTGGCAGATGGCGCTGCGCGTCGTGTTCTTCATCGGCGCCGTCGTCGTGTGGTCGGTCTGGCACACGTGGCTCGCCGTCATCCCGATCGTCCTCGCCGGTGTCATCCCCTGGGTCGCGGTGGTGATCGCGAACGCGGGCAGCCGCGCCGAGAACGACATCGTCACCCCGGCCGGCGCGATCGAGCTCTACGACGCCGTCGACCCGCGCCTCCGGGAACGCCAGGAGGACGCCCGCGCCGAGGCCT
Source organism: Curtobacterium sp. 22159 (assembly GCF_052045775.1). Lineage (NCBI taxonomy): Bacteria > Bacillati > Actinomycetota > Actinomycetes > Micrococcales > Microbacteriaceae > Curtobacterium > Curtobacterium sp. 22159. The sequence continues at coordinate 227,933 of NZ_JBQEPN010000002.1, read as the reverse complement.
ACCGCGCCGAGCAGGACCGACTCCGTGAGCAGGCCCAGCACGCGCAAGAGGAGTGGCAGCGCAACGGCGACCGCTCCCGGGTGTGGGGGCGTCGCTGATGGGTGCCACGTTCGACCTCTTCACCGAGCCCGGCTCGACCCCGGTGTGCTCGCGTGCCGGCTGCGTCGCGACCGCGTCGTGGCGGGTCAACTGGCGCAACCCGCGCATCCACGCCATCGACCGGGTGAAGATCTGGGCGGCGTGCGAGGAGCACCGTGACTTCCTCGCGGACTACCTGCGATCCCGGTCCTTCCCGGTGCGCGTCACCGGCATGCACGAGGACGTGGACCGACTCGACGACGAACGTGACCCGGCCGACGCCCCGAAGAACGACGTCGGTGCTCGCACGGCCGGTGACCGTCGGTGAGCGACGGCTTCGACCCGAGCTCCCGCTACGGCCGACGGCACGCGCAGAAACTGCAGCGCGCGGCTGCCGCGGCCGGTGCGCGCTCCGCTGACGACCGTCCCGAGCGTGACCCCGACGAGCCCTTCGTCGGCTGGGGGTTCGTCGGCAGCCGACGGTGGTTGGGGTACTTCGCGATCGCCGTCGCCTTCGCGATCGTCTGCGCCCTGTTCGGCATGTGGCAGTGGGACCGTCGGAACGAAGCCGTCCGCCAGAACGAGCAGGTCGCCCAGAACTACGAGCACACCCCCGTCCCGCTCGACCGGGCGCTCCCGACGGCGTCGAGCTGGGACGACTCGCAGACCTGGCTCCGGGTGCGCGTCACCGGCCGCTACGACACCGCGGAGCAGCTCCTCGTCCGGAACCGGGTGCACAACGGGCAGCCCGGCTTCGAGGTCCTCACGCCCCTCGTCACCGCCGACGGCCGAGCGTTCATCGTCGACCGCGGCTGGGTACCGACCGGCAACGCGCAGGACGCCCCCGACCACGTCCCCGCTCCCCCGTCGGGCGAGGTCACGGCCATCGTGCGCCTGCAGGAGAGCGAGCCGCGCATCCCCGGTCGCACCGATCCGGCGCACACCGACCAGGTGCAGTCGGTGACGCTGTCCGACGTCGCGAAGAAGGTCGACACGCCGATCTACACCGGTGCGTACGGGCAGCTCGCCTCGGAGTCGCCCGCTCCGACCGAGGCCCGACCGCTCGGGTGGGACCGCCCCACGGCCGACACCGGGCTGCACCTCAGCTACTTCATCCAGTGGTTCATGTTCGCCGCCGGGGGGTTCGGCTTCCTCGCGTACCTCATGGTGCAGGAGTACCGGAACCTCAACCAGGACGACCCCGAGGAACGCGAGCGCGCCCTCGAGCGGCAGCGTCGCAAGGACGCGAAGCCCAAGACCGACGCCGAGATCGAGGACGAGCTGCTCAACGCAGGCCGCTGACGGACTCGCCGCTCACCGGACGTGACACCTGTCGTCCTGCCGCTGCATGCGCGAAACGCACCATCGGTCGTACTGGAGGCGCGTCACGGCGCCGCCCCGCGCCTCCAGTACCGACCGCGGGCTACGCGAGCTCGACGAGCTCCGCGTAGTCCTTGTTCCAGTGGTCCTCGGTGCCGTCCGGCAGCAGCAGGACCCGCTCGGGGTTCAGCGCCTCGACCGCACCGGCGTCGTGCGACACGAGCACGACAGCGCCCTCGTAGCCGGCCAGCGCTCCGAGGATCTCCTCGCGCGAGGCCGGGTCGAGGTTGTTCGTCGGTTCGTCGAGCAGCAGCACGTTCGCCCCGGAGACGACGATCATCGCGAGCGACAGTCGGGTCTTCTCGCCGCCGGACAGCACGCCGGCCTTCTTGTACCCGTCGTCGCCCGTGAACAGGAACGAACCGAGCACGCGTCGCGCCTCGGTCTCGTTGAGGTCGTTCGACGCCGAGACCATGTTCTCGATGACGGTGCGGTTGACGTCGATGTTCTCGTGTTCCTGGGCGTAGTAGCCGATGCGTAGACCGTGACCCGGGAGGATCTCCCCCGTGTCGGGCTGGTCGACGCCCGCGAGGATGCGCAGCAACGTCGTCTTGCCGGCACCGTTGAACCCGAGGATGACCACGCGCGATCCGCGGTCGATCGCGAGGTCGACGCCCGCGAAGATCTCGAGCGAGCCGTAGGACTTGGACAGTCCCTCGGCCATGAGCGGAGTCCGCCCACAGGGGGTGGGCGTCGGGAATCGCAGCTTGGCGACGCGGTCGACGGCGCGCTCTTCCTCGAGTCCGGCCAGGAGCTTCTCGGCACGGGCGACCATCTGGTGCGCCGCAGCGGCCTTGGTCGCCTTCGCGCCGAAGCGGGCGGCCTGGTCCTTGAGCGTCGCAGCCTTCTTCTCGGCGTTCGCGCGTTCCTTGCGCCGGCGCTCCTCGTCGGCGGCACGCTGCCGCTGGTAGAGCTTCCACCCCATGTTGTAGACGTCGATGCACTGCCGGTTGGCGTCGAGGTAGAAGACGCGGTTCACGACCTCGTCGACGAGCTCGACGTCGTGGGAGATCACGATCACGCCGCCCGGGTAGGTCTTCAGGTGCTCCCGGAGCCACACGATCGAGTCGGCGTCGAGGTGGTTCGTCGGCTCGTCGAGGATCATCGTCTCGGCGTCCGAGAACAGGATGCGGGCCAGCTCGATGCGGCGGCGCTGACCACCCGACAGGGTCTTGAGCTGCTGGTCGAGGATGCGGTCCGGCAGCTTGAGGTTGGACGCGATCGACGCGGCCTCGGCCTCGGCCGCGTACCCGCCGAGGGCGTTGAACTGGTCGTCGAGGCGGCTGTACCGGCGCATGGCCTTCTCGGCGACGTCCGGGTCGTCGCTCGCCATCGCCTCGGTCGCGAGCCGGATGCCCTCGACGAGCTCGCCCAGACCGCGGGCGTCGAGGATGCGCTTGCGCGCGGTGTCCTCCGGGTTGCCGGAGCGCGGGTCCTGCGGGAGGTACCCGATCTCGCCCGAGCGGTCGATCTTCCCCGCCGTCGGCTGGGTCTCCCCCGCCAGGGCCTTCGTCATCGTGGTCTTGCCGGCGCCGTTGCGACCGACGAGGCCGATCTTGTCGCCCTTCTCGACGCGGAAGGACACGTTCTCCATCAGGAGGCGAGCCCCGACGCGGATCTCGAGGTCGTGCACGGCAAGCACTACAGACGTCCAATCAGTTGGTGGATGTGCACAACGGTGTGTGCGGGAGGTGCACCGCTACGCTGACGGGACCGATGGTCCTGAACGGGACCAGCAGTCCATTCTAGGAGAATCCATGACGAACGCCACCGGGTTCGCTCGCCGCGCAGTCCTCGCCGACCGTCTGCGCACCCAGGGCCTGGCCACCGACGCCGCCCTGATCGCCGGCGGAGCACTGTTCACGGCCGCGATGGCCCAGGTCGAGGTCCCGATGTGGCCCGTGCCGATCACGGGTCAGACCCTCGCGGTCGTGCTCGTCGGCGCGACGCTGGGCGCACGTCGCGGCATGCTCTCGCTGCTCGTGTACGCGGTCGCCGGGCTCGCCGGTGCACCGTTCTTCGCCGGCATGACGGGCGGCCTGCACGCGCTCGCCGTCCCGAGCTTCGGGTACGTCATCGGCTTCATCCCGGCCGCGGGCGTCGTCGGCTGGCTCGCCCGCCGCGACTGGGACCGCCGGTTCGGTCGTGCAACGGTGGCGATGCTGCTCGCCAGCGCGATCCCGTTCGTCACGGGTCTGCCCTACCTCGCCGCGGCGCTCGGTGCGCTCGGGGCGCCGAACGACCTCCAGTCGGTCCTCGCGGCAGGCCTGTACCCGTTCATCGTCGGCGGGATCGCGAAGGCGCTCATCGCCGCGGGCGTCCTGCCGCTCGCGTGGAAGCTGGTCGGGCGCCGCTGACGCGTCGCGCGCATCCGCGAGGAGGGCCCCGCACCGTTCCGGTGCGGGGCCCTCTGCCGTCGCGCCGGCGCCGGGGTCGGGCGGTGCCGGGGCCGGGGCTGGACGTTCTGGTCGCACGACATGCCGTCCGACGCGAAGCTGAGCGGCACGTCGTGCGACCTCGGCGGACGCGAGCGGCGGGTCGTGCGACCTCGGCACGGCCACGCGGTGGCAGCGGCTCCGCTGCCGGGCCGCCGGGCCGCGACGATCTGGTCGCACGACATGCCGTCCGGCGCGAAGCTGAGCGGCACGTCGTGCGACCTCGGCGGACGTGAGCGGCAGGTCGTGCGACCTCGGCACGCGACCGCGCCGTCCCGCGCCGCGCCGCGCACGACGACGGACGGGAGGCGCGGTGCCAGCTGGCA
>NZ_JBQEPN010000002.1:207875-223664 GCF_052045775.1 Curtobacterium sp. 22159 | reverse complement strand
CGGTGCCAGCTGGCACCGCGCCTCCCGTCCCTGTGGTGGTCGCGCCTAGATCGAGAAGCCGAGCGCGCGCATCATCTCGCGCCCGTCGTCGGTGATCCGCTCCGGGCCCCACGGCGGCATCCAGACCCAGTTGATCCGGAACGCGTCGACGATGCCGTCCAGCGCGTTCGCCGTGTCCCCCTCGATGACGTCGGTCAGGGGGCAGCCGGCGCTCGTGAGCGTCATGCTGATGACGAGCGCGTTGGCCTCGTCGTCCATCGCGAGGTCGTAGATGAGCCCGAGGTCGACGATGTTCACGCCGAGTTCCGGGTCCTGGACCTCCTTGAGGCCCTCGACGACCTCGTCGAACTTCTCCGGGGAGAGTGCGGTGATCATCAGGCGCCTGCCGCTGCAGCCTGCACGTAGCGGTCGTAGCCCTCGTTCTCGAGGCGCTCGGCCAGCTCCGGTCCACCCTGCTCCGCGACCTTGCCCGCGACGAACACGTGCACGAAGTCCGGCTTGATGTAGCGGAGGATGCGCGTGTAGTGCGTGATGAGCAGCACGCCGAGACCGGTGGCGGCCTTGGCGCGGTTGACGCCCTCGGAGACGATCTTCAGCGCGTCGACGTCGAGGCCGGAGTCGGTCTCGTCGAGCACGGCGAACTTCGGCTTGAGCAGCTCGAGCTGCATGATCTCGTGGCGCTTCTTCTCGCCGCCCGAGAAGCCCTCGTTGACGTTGCGCTCGGCGAACGACGAGTCCATCTTGAGGTCGGCCATCGACTGGCGGAGGTCCTTGACCCAGCCGCGCAGCGCGGGGGCTTCGCCGTCGATCGCGGTCTTCGCGGTGCGGAGGAAGTTCGACACCGTCACACCGGGGATCTCGACCGGGTACTGCATGGCGAGGAACATGCCGGCGCGGGCACGCTCGTCGACGCTCATCGCGAGGACGTCCTCGCCGTCGAGCGTGATCGAGCCACCGACGACGTTGTACCGCGGGTGGCCCGCGATCGTGTAGGCGAGGGTGGACTTGCCGGAGCCGTTCGGGCCCATGATGGCGTGGATCTCGCCCTCGTTGATGGTGAGGTCGACGCCCCTGAGGATCTCCTTCGTGCCCTGATCGGTGTCGATCGAGACCTGGAGATCACGGATTTCGAGAGTGGACATTGCGTTCCTTCGGTTGAAGCGTCGGTGCGGCGTCAGCCGCGGAAGAGTGTGGGGAACCGAGCGTGCCGGCGTCGGTCAGTCGACCGGCACGGGGTCGTGCACGTCGACGTAGACGTCGCCGTCGCGGACCTCGACCCGGAACACCGGGACGGGCTCGTACGCCGGGAAGTTCTGCGGCTTGCCGGTCGCGAGCGAGAACCGGGAGCCGTGCGCCCAGCACTCGAGCGTGTCGCCCTCGACGAACCCCTCCGCCAGGGAGATGTCGCCGTGGGTGCACGTGTCGCCGATGGCGTGCACCGTGCCCGCGGAGTCCTTCACGATCGCGACGGCGGTGCCGTCCACCACGACGCGCATCGGGCTGTCCACCGCGATGTCCGCCTCGGCGCAGACCTTCGTCGACATCAGGCGGAGGCCTCCGGGTCAGCGGATGCCGGCGCGGCGATGACCGTCCGGCCCTCGGCCAGCTCCTGCTCGACGGCCGCGATGAGACGCTCCTCGAGCTCCGGCGCGCCGATCTTCTGGATGACCTCGACGAGGAAGCCGAGCACGACGAGACGGCGCGCTTCCTCTTCCGGGATGCCGCGCGACTGCAGGTAGAACAGGTGCTCGTCGTCGAACCGGCCCGTCGCGCTCGCGTGACCGGCGCCCTCGATGTTGCCTGTCTCGATCTCGAGGTTCGGGATGCTGTCGGCGCGGGTGCCGTCGGTGAGCACCAGGTTGCGGTTCTGCTCGTACGAGTCGGTGCCGTCGCCGGTGCGGCCGATGAGCACGTCACCGATCCACACCGTGTGTGCGCCCTCACCCTGCAGCGCGCCCTTGTAGTTGACGCGGCCGCGCGTGTTCGGCGCGTCGTGGTTCACGTAGACCTGCTGCTCGATGTACTGACCGGCGTCGGCGAAGTACACGCCGTACATCTCGGTGTCGGCACCCTGCGCGCCGAGGTGCGTCGACGGGTTCACCCGCACGACGTCGCCGCCGAGCGAGACGACGACGTGCTTGAGGAAGGCGTCGCGGCCGACCTCGGCGAAGTGCGTGGAGACGTGCACGGCGTCGTCGTCCCAGTCCTGCAGGCTGACGACGGTCAGCCGTGCGCCGTCGCGGACGACGATCTCGACGTTCTCGCTGAGGAGCGCCTTGCCACGGTTGTCGAGCACCACGATGCCCTGCGCGTGCGCCTCGGCCGTGATGACCGTGTGAGCGGCACGGGGCTGCGTGCCGAAGTCCGAGCGCGTCAGCGTGATGAACTCGTGCGCCTCGGTGGCCTTGATCGTGACGGCCAGCACGGCGTCACGGGCGGTCCACGCGGCGGCGGCGGCGCGGTCTTCGGGCAGTCCGGCGGTGCCGACCCGCGGGTCGTCGCTGCGACCCCACTCGACGTCAGCGCCCTCGGACTGGCGGGCGAGGTACGGGTAGGCCGAACCGTCGAGACCACCGTCGAGGAGCGGCTGGAGCTTCGCGAGGGGTGCGAACTTCCAGTTCACCTCGCGCCCGGTCACCGTGGGGAAGGCGTCGATGTCACCGGACTGCGGCCGTTCGGAACGGGTCTGGACCGGGATCTTCGCGTCGGCGGCGTCCCAGCCACCGTCGGAGTGCGCCTTCGCGCCGTGCTGCTCCGTGCCCGTCGCGGCGGTCGCCGGCTCGATCGGCTGGTCGATGTGGGGAGGGGTGGTGCTGGACATCTAGCCGACGGATCCTTCCATGCTCATCTCGATGAGCTTGTTGAGTTCGAGTGCGTACTCCATCGGGAGCTCACGGGCGATCGGCTCGATGAAGCCGCGGACGATCATCGCCATGGCTTCGTCCTCGGGCAGGCCGCGCGACATGAGGTAGAACAGCTGCTCCTCGCTGACGCGGGAGACCGTCGCCTCGTGCCCGAGCTGGACGTCGTCGACGCGGATGTCGATGGCCGGGTAGGTGTCCGAGCGGCTGACGGTGTCGACGAGGAGCGCGTCGCAGCGCACGGTGTTCGCCGCGTGGTGGGCGTTCGGGTCGACACGGACCTCGCCGCGGTAGCCCGCACGGCCGCCGCCACGGGCGATCGACTTCGAGACGATCGAGGACGTCGTGTACGGCGCCATGTGGATCATCTTCGCGCCGGCGTCCTGGTGCTGCCCCGGGCCGGCGAACGCCACGGAGAGCGTCTCGCCCTTGGCGTGCTCACCGGCGAGGTAGATCGACGGGTACTTCATCGTCACCTTCGAGCCGATGTTGCCGTCGATCCACTCCATCGTCGCGCCCTCGTGGGCGATCGCACGCTTGGTGACGAGGTTGTACACGTTGTTCGACCAGTTCTGGATCGTCGTGTACCGCACGCGGGCGTTCTTCTTCACGATGATCTCGACGACGGCCGAGTGCAGCGAGTCCGACTTGTAGATCGGCGCCGTGCAGCCCTCGATGTAGTGGACGTAGGAGTCCTCGTCCGCGATGATCAGCGTCCGCTCGAACTGGCCCATGTTCTCGGTGTTGATCCGGAAGTAGGCCTGCAGCGGGATCTCGACGTGCACGCCCTTGGGGACGTAGACGAACGAGCCACCGGACCACACGGCGGTGTTCAGCGCGGCGAACTTGTTGTCACCGGCCGGGATCACGGTGCCGAAGTACTCCTCGAAGAACTCCGGGTGCTCGCGGAGCGCCGTGTCGGTGTCCATGAAGATGACGCCCTGCGCCTCGAGGTCCTCGCGGATCTGGTGGTAGACGACCTCGGACTCGTACTGCGCGGCGACGCCGGCGACGAGGCGCTGGCGTTCGGCCTCCGGGATGCCAAGCTTCTCGTAGGTCTCACGGATGTCCTCGGGGAGGTCCTCCCACGACTGCGCCTGCTTCTCGGTGGAGCGGACGAAGTACTTGATGTTGTCGAAGTCGATGCCCGACAGGTCGGCACCCCACGTCGGCATCGGCTTCCGACCGAAGAGCTGCAGGCCCTTCAGACGGTTCTTGAGCATCCACTCCGGCTCGTTCTTGAGCCGCGAGATGTCGGTGACGACCTCTTCCGAGATGCCGCGACGAGCGGAGGCCCCGGCCGTGTCGGAGTCGGACCAGCCGAACTCGTATTGGCCGAGCCCTTCGAGCTCGGGACGGTCGATGAGCACGTCGGACATGGTCTCCTCGTTTCCTTCTCGCGGCAGCGTCTGTGGTGTCAACCCGTGGCGTCTGGACGCCATTCCACCGCGGACCGCCGACAGAGCGGGCGCGGTGCTGCTCCCTCGCAACGTCGATGGTTCCACGCAGTCCTGGGTGTGATCGGCGATCTCGGCCCTTTCAGAGCCGGCGCCTGCCTAGACTTGACTGCTGCTGAACCCTCGAATCCTACAGGTTCACTGCACGGAACAACAGGAAGGCACCACCCTCGTGACTCGCGTCGGATCCCCGGTCGACCAGGACGTCCGTACTGAACGGTGGTGGTCCCTCCCCCGCGTCGTCGACCAGCGGGTCGTCGTGCTCGCCTGGGCGTCGTTCGTCGTCGAGGTCGTCCTGATCGGCACGGGCGGCCTCGTGCGCCTCACCGCCTCGGGGCTCGGATGCCCGACGTGGCCCAAGTGCACGGCGGACTCCCTCGTGTCGACGCCCGAGATGGGCATCCACGGCGTGATCGAGTTCGGCAACCGACTGCTCACCTTCGTCCTCGTCGTCGTCGCGATCGCGATGTTCCTGCTCGTCGTCCGCATGCGTCACACCCGCCCCGAGCTGTTCTGGCTCGCGTTCGCGCAGGGCGCAGCGATCCCCGTCCAGGCGGTGATCGGCGGCATCAGCGTGTGGTCGAGCCTCAACCCGTTCGTTGTCGGGCTCCACTTCGTCGTCTCCGGCGCGCTCACCGCGGTCACCGCGGCACTCGTCTACCGGGCGATGCGGGGCCCTCGCACGGACGCGCGCCTCGTCCCTGGTTGGTACACGGGCGTCGTCCGGGGAACGATCGCCGCCGTGGTGGTCACCGTGCTCGTCGGCATCCTCACCACCGGCAGCGGTCCGCACGCGGGCGCCGACGAGACGGTCGACGGCGGCCGCCTCCACCGCACGGGCTTCGACCCGGCCGTGATGGAGCACCTCCACGCCATCCCCGCGTACGTCCTCTTCGCGCTGACCCTCGTGCTCGTCATCGGTGCGGTTCGCCTGCGCCTGTCGAGCAAGTGGGCGCTGCTGCTGCTCGTCGTCGAGTTCGTCCAGATCGCGGTCGGCCTGACGCAGGCGCGCACGGGTCTGCCGGTCGGGCTCGTGGGGACGCACATGGTCCTCGCCGGGCTCCTCATCGGCTCGGTGACGGTGCTGACGCTGTCGACGCGCGGCTCCGCCGGTCGCGAGGCCGTGCGGGAGCCGCACGCCGCCTGACGCGCGGGCGCGGGGCGCCGGGCGCCCCCGAGCGACATCCCCGACGTCGTACGACAGCGACAACGTCGTTCCGCCGCGTACGCAACAGTCCGCGCACGCAACGAGCGTCACCACCGACGTCGCACGACATCGACCTCGTCGTTCCGAGTCGACACGGTCGGCTGCCGCCCGCAACGCGCCCATCTACAGTCTGGAGGCGCGGTGCGGGCTGGCACCGCGCCTCCAGTCCCCCACGGAAACCGCGAGCGACATCATCGACGTCGCACGACAGCGACACTGTCGCATCACCGCATGCGCAACAAGCGACACCACCGGTGTCGCACGACAACGACAGCGTCGCTCTGCCGCACGCGCGACAACGCGCGGGCGCAACCGGCGACATCACTGACGTCGCACGACAGCGACAACGTCGCCCTGCCGCACGCGCGACAACGCGCGGGCGCAACCAGCGACATCACCGACGTCGTACGACAGCGACAGCGTTGTTCCGAGTCGACACCAGCACGCCGTCTCCCAGATCGCGGCCGGCCGCCGCCCGGACCGCGAACGACGCAACCTCAGCCGCGCCGCGCCGCACCCCCTAGAAGGTGAAGACCTGCGGCAGCAGCGGGTCGATGCCCACCGCGATGAAGAGCAGCGTCAGGTACGTGATCGAGCTGTGGAACACGCGCATCGGGTGCACCTGCTCGACGTGCTGGATCGCCCGCGAGTAGAGGCGGTGCGACTCCACCACGAACCAGATCCCGCCCGCCAACGCGACGACGGTGTAGAGCGGGCCCATGTGCGCGACCGGGATGAGCAGGAGCGAGCAGACCAGCGTCGCCCATGCGTACAGCACGACCTGCAGCCCGACGACGGTGCGGCCGCGGACGACGGCGAGCATCGGGACGTCGGCGGCGTCGTAGTCGTCGCGGTACTTCATCGACAGCGGCCAGTAGTGCGGCGGCGTCCAGAGGAAGATCACCATGAAGAGGATGACGGGCGCCCACGAGAGCGACCCGGTGACGCCGGCCCAGCCGATCAGCACGGGCATGCAGCCGGCCGAGCCACCCCAGACGATGTTCTGCGGGGTGCGACGCTTGAGCCACAGCGTGTAGACGAACACGTAGATGAGGATCGCGATGACGCTGAGGGCCGCCGCGAGCCAGTTCACGAGCAAGCCGAGCACGGCGGTCGACGCGATGCCGAGGACCCACGAGAAGACGAGGGCTTCCCGGTCGGACAGTTCGCCGGTGACGAGCGGACGGGAGCTCGTGCGCCTCATGAGCCGGTCGATGTCGCGGTCGATGTAGCAGTTGAAGGCCGACGCCGAGCCCGCGGACATCGCGCCGCCGAGCATCGTCCAGAACACCAGCCAGAGGTCCGGCACGCCGCGCTCGGCGAGGAACATCGTCGGGGCGGTGGTGACGAGCAGCAGCTCCATGACCCGCGGCTTCGTCAACGAGACGTAGGCGCGCACCTTGCGGGACAGCGACGAGCGGGGTCGATCGGTGTCGGGCCGGGTCACGGTGGCAGTCGGCAAGGGAACCTCAGTCTGTTCGCGTCAGCTCACACGCTCGGGGGACGGCTCCGTCGTCGTCGGGGCGTGCGTCGACCCGGAATGACCACGGGTCCCCGTCAGTTTACGTGATCGAGGCGCCGCGACGATGCCCGCCCCGCCATCCGGGTCGAACTCCCCCGGCGGAGCCCCGAGCGGCCCGGCCGCGATCGACACGCCCGGCCGGTGTCGGGTCCCCCTGACGACGGTGAACAACCGGCGTCACCTGAACCCCTTCTGAGTGCATGGTCACTATGCTGGAGACGCCCTCCCGCAGTGCGTGCCCCGATGACGTCGGCCGCGAAGAGCCGGTCGGCCGCCGCTCGTCGGCGACACGACTCCGGCCCCGGGATGGCGATCATGTCCGTGCGATGGCACGAGCCCTCGCACATGTCGCATCAATGAAGGGTCAACATCCAAGTGGCTGAATTCACCTGGGACGCCATCGACAGGAAGGCCGTCGACACGGCCCGCGTACTCGCCGCCGACTCGGTCGAGGCCGCCGGCAACGGTCACCCCGGCACCGCGATGAGCCTCGCGCCGGTCGCCCACCTGCTCTTCCAGAAGGTGATGCGTCGCGACCCCAGCGACTCCACCTGGATCGGCCGAGACCGCTTCATCCTCTCCGCTGGTCACGCTTCGATCCTGCAGTACGTGCAGTTCTACCTGCACGGCTACGGCCTCGAGATCGAGGACCTCAAGCACCTCCGCAAGTGGGGCTCGATGACCCCGGGTCACCCGGAGTACGGCCACACCGACGGCATCGAGATCACCACGGGTCCGCTCGGCCAGGGCCTGGCGTCCTCGGTGGGCTTCGCCTACGCGCAGCGTTTCGAGCGCGGCCTCTTCGACCCGGAGACCCCGGCCGGTGAGTCGCCGTTCGACCACTACACCTACGTGATCGCCGGTGACGGTGACATGCAGGAGGGCATCACGAACGAAGCCGGTTCGCTCGCGGGCCGTCAGCAGCTCGGCAACCTCATCGCGTTCTACGACTCGAACCAGATCTCGATCGAGGACGACACCGACATCGCGTTCTCCGAGGACGTCGCCGCCCGCTACGAGGCGCTCGGCTGGCACGTCCAGCTCGTCGACTGGAAGAAGACCGGCGAGTACTCCGAGGACGTCGAGGAGCTCTACGCCGCCATCGAGTCCGCGAAGCAGGTCACCGACAAGCCGTCGCTCATCGTCCTCAAGACGATCATCGGCTGGCCGTCGCCGACCAAGCAGAACTCCGGCAAGATCCACGGCTCCGCGCTCGGCGCCGACGAGATCAAGGGCCTCAAGGAGGTCCTCGGCTTCGACACGGAGAAGACCTTCGAGGTCGACCCCGAGGTGCTCGAGTACACCCGCGGCGCCGTCGCCAAGGGCCAGGAGCAGCACGCCGAGTGGAACAAGGCGTTCGACGCCTGGGCCGCGGCGAACCCGGAGCGCAAGGCGATCCTCGACCGCATCAACGCGGGCGAGCTCCCCGAGGGGCTCGAGGAGGCCCTCCCGGTCTTCCCGACCGACAAGGCCGTGTCGACCCGTGCCGCCTCCGGCAAGGTCATCAACGCGATCGCGCCGCTCATGCCCGAGTTCTGGGGCGGTTCGGCGGACCTCGCCGAGTCGAACCTGACCACCATCGAGGGCGCGAAGTCCTTCGGTCCGGCCGACGCCAGCACGAAGACCTGGAGCACCGACCCGTACGGCCGCGTGCTGCACTTCGGCATCCGCGAGCACGCCATGGGCGCGATCCTCAACGGCATCGTCCTCCACGGCAACACCCGCCCCTTCGGTGGCACGTTCCTGATCTTCAGCGACTACATGCGCCCCGCGGTCCGTCTCGCCGCGCTCATGAAGGCGCCGGCGATCTACGTCTGGACGCACGACTCCATCGCCCTCGGCGAGGACGGCCCGACGCACCAGCCGATCGAACAGCTCACCGCGCTCCGCGCGATCCCGGGTCTGGACGTCGTCCGCCCCGCCGACGCCAACGAGGTCGCGTACGCCTGGCTCGAGATGCTCAAGCACCACGACCGTCCGGCGGGCATCGCGCTGAGCCGTCAGAACCTCCCGGTCTTCGAGCGTGGTGAGGGCGACGCCTCCGGCGAAACGCTCGCCTCGGCGAAGAACGTCGCCAAGGGCGCGTACATCCTGGCCGAGGCGCCGAACGGCACCCCGGACGTCATCCTCATCGCCACCGGCTCCGAGGTCCAGATCGCCGTCGAGGCGCGCGAGCAGCTCAAGGCGGAGGGCGTCAACGCCCGCGTCGTGAGCGCCCCGTCGCTCGAGTGGTTCTTCGAGCAGCCGGAGAGCTACCGCGAGCAGGTCCTCCCGAAGGCGGTCACCGCCCGCGTGTCGGTCGAGGCCGGCATCGCCATGAGCTGGCGCGACATCGTCGGTGACAAGGGCCGCAGCGTCTCGATCGAGCACTTCGGTGCCTCGGCCGACTACCAGACGCTCTTCAAGGAGTTCGGCTTCACGACGGAGCACGTCGTGGCCGCCGCGAAGGAATCGATCGCGGCTTCCTGACCCGCGAGGGCCGGGTCCGGTTCGCCGGATCCGGCCCTTCTTCCGGGAGGCGCGGCTCGGCCCCGCCACGCACCTCCCGGCCCCCAGACCCCGACTTCACGGTCCGTCACGGACCAGTCGATGAAAGAAGAAGAGAAACACATGGCTGACAACACCCCCACCGCCGCCCTCTCCGCGGTCGGCGTGAGCATCTGGCTCGACGACCTCTCGCGTGAGCTCCTCGAGACCGGCAAGCTCACCGAGCTCATCGAGCAGAAGAACGTGGTCGGCGTCACCACGAACCCGACGATCTTCGCCTCGGCCCTCGCCAAGGGTGAGCGCTACGACGCACAGGTCAAGGAGCTGGCCGCCGCCGGCACCGACGTGACCGACGCGATCTTCGAGATCACCACCCAGGACGTCGCCAACGCGTCCGACGTGTTCAAGCCGATCTACGACTCCACCAAGGGCTTCGACGGCCGCGTCTCCATCGAGGTCGAGCCGGGCCTCGCCCACGAGACCCAGAAGACGATCGAGCAGGCGAAGTTCCTGTTCGACAAGGTCGGCAAGGAGAACGTCCTCATCAAGATCCCGGCGACCGTCGAGGGTCTCGAGGCGATCACCGAGGTCATCGCCGCCGGCATCTCGGTCAACGTCACCCTGATCTTCTCGCTCGAGCGCTACCGCGCCGTCATCGACGCGTACCTCGGCGGGCTCGAGAAGGCCAAGGCCGCCGGCCACGACCTCTCCAAGATCCACTCGGTCGCCTCGTTCTTCGTCTCGCGCGTCGACTCCGAGATCGACAAGCGCCTCGAGGCCATCGGCACCGACGAGGCGAAGGCCCTCAAGTCGAAGGCCGGCATCGCCAACGCCCAGCTCGCGTACCAGGTCTGGACCGAGGCGTTCGCCACCGAGCGCGCCCTCGGCCTGCTCGAGGCCGGTGCGAACACGCAGCGTCCGCTCTGGGCCTCGACCGGTGTCAAGGACCCGTCGCTGCCCGACACGCTCTACGTGACCGAGCTCGCTGCGCCGAGCACCGTGAACACCATGCCGGGCAAGACGCTCGACGCCACGTTCGACCACGGTGAGATCCACGGCGACGCGATCGCCGGCTCGTACGACGCCGCGCAGGAGGTCCTCGACAAGCTGGCCGCCGTCGGCATCGACTACGACGACGTCGTGGCGCTGCTCGAGAAGGAGGGCGTGGACAAGTTCAACGTCTCCTGGGGCGAGCTCGTCGACACCGTCAAGACCGCGCTCGAGGGCGCCAAGTAGTGACCGTCTCCATCGCTGCCAGCGGCGACGCGGCGCGGGCCATCGAACAGGTGGTCCCGGGCCTCGTCGCCGACCTGGTGGCCTCGGGCATCACTGCCCAGGACCCGGAACTCTGGGGACCGGACGCCGAGGCCGAGGCGTCGAAGCGGCTCGGCTGGGTGGAGGCCGTCTCGGTCTCCCGCCCGCTCGTCGCCGAGGTCGTCGCGCTGCGCGAGTCGCTCCGTGCCGAGGGGGTCGACCACGTCGTCCTCGCCGGCATGGGCGGCTCGTCGCTCGCGCCGGAGGTCATCACCCGGACGTCGGGTGTCCCGCTGACCGTCCTCGACTCGACGAACCCGGCCCAGGTCCGCGCCGCGGTGTCCCACGCGCTCGACCGCACCGTGCTGGTCGTGTCGTCGAAGTCCGGCTCGACCCTCGAGACGGACTCGCAGCGTCGGCTGTACGAACAGGCCTTCCGTGACGCCGGCATCGACCCGGCCGCGCGCATCGTCGTCGTCACCGACCCGGGCTCCCCGCTCGAGGCCGAGGCGACCGCGGCGGGGTACCGCGTCTTCACGGCCGACCCGGAAGTGGGCGGCCGCTACTCCGCGCTGACGGCGTTCGGCCTCGTGCCGTCCGGCCTCGCCGGCGCCGACATCGAGGAGCTCCTCGACGAGGCGGACGCCATCTCCGCGCTGCTTGCCGTCGACACCGACGAGAACCCCGGCCTCGTGCTGGGTGCGGTCCTCGCCGGCACCGAGCCGCTGCGCGACAAGATCGGCATCGTGTCCGACGGCACCCACATCGTCGGGTTCGGCGACTGGGTCGAGCAGCTGATCGCCGAGTCGACCGGCAAGAGCGGCCGCGGCCTGCTCCCCGTCGTGCTCGGGGTCGACTCCCCCGAGGTCACGGCGGGCCTCGCGGACCTGCAGATCGTCCGGCTCGTCGGTTCCCGCGAGGAAGAGCGGCACGTCGCCGAGGGCGAGGTCGAGATCACCGGCACGCTCGGCGGCCAGTTCCTCGTGTGGGAGTACGCCGTGGCCGTCGCTGGGCGCCTGCTCGGGATCAACCCCTTCGACCAGCCCGACGTGGAGGCGGCCAAGGCCGCGGCACGCGCGCTGCTCGACGACCGTCCCGAGTCCGTGGCGCCCGCGTTCACCGAGGACGGCATCGCCGTCCGCGCGAGCGGAGGTCTCGACACCGGGACCTCGATCGCCCAGGCCGTGTCGCGCCTCCTGGACCGGCTCGGCGCAACCGGCTACCTGGCTGTGCAGGCGTACGTCGACCGCACGACCGACCAGGCGCTCGAGTCGCTCCGCGACGCCCTCGCAGCACGGACCGGTCGTCCCGTGACCTTCGGCTACGGGCCGCGGTTCCTGCACTCGACCGGCCAGTACCACAAGGGCGGTCCCGCGAACGGCGTCTTCCTGCAGATCGTCGCCGACGAGCGCGACGACCTCGTGGTCCCCGGGCGGCCGTTCACGTTCGGCCAGCTCATCCAGGCCCAGGCCGCCGGTGACGCGAGTGTCCTCGCGCAGCACGGCCGGCCGGTCCTGACCCTCACGACGTCGGACGTCGCCGCTGTCACCGCAGCACTGACCTCCGCCGTCTCCCTCTGACTCTCGAAGGAGTTCACCGACTCATGTCACCGGTGGCAATCACCCCGGAGCACAACCCGCTCCGGCTGCCGACGGATCGTCGACTGAACCGGATCGCGGGACCCAGCACCCTCATCATCTTCGGCGTGACGGGCGACCTGTCCCGCAAGAAGCTGATGCCCGCGGTCTACGACCTGGCGAACCGGGGGCTCCTGCCGCCCGGGTTCGCCCTCGTCGGGTTCGCTCGACGTGACTGGGAGGACCAAGACTTCTCCCAGCTCGTCCACGACGCCGTCCAGGAGCACTCCCGCACCCCGTTCGACGAGGACGTCTGGCGTCAGCTCGAACAGGGCATCCGCTTCGTCCAGGGGTCGTTCGACGACCCCGAGGCGTTCCGCGAGCTCAAGCGCACCGTCGACGAGCTCGACGCCGAACGCGGCACCCTCGGCAACCACGCGTTCTACCTGTCCATCCCGCCGAAGATGTTCCCGGTCGTCACCGAGCAGCTGAAGCTGTCCGGCCTGACCGAGAAGCACGGCGATTCGTGGAGCCGTGTCGTGGTCGAGAAGCCGTTCGGCTCCGACCTGCGCACCGCGCGCGAGCTGAACGCGATCGTCGAGAGCGTGTTCGCGCCCGACGACGTGTTCCGCATCGACCACTACCTCGGCAAGGAGACCGTCCAGAACCTCCTGACGCTCCGGTTCGCGAACCAGATGTACGAACCCATCTGGAACTCGAACTACGTCGACCACGTGCAGATCACGATGGCGGAGGACATCGGCGTCGCCGGACGTGCCGCGTACTACGACGGCATCGGTGCGGCGCGCGACGTCATCCAGAACCACCTGCTGCAGCTCCTCGCCCTCACCGCGATGGAGGAGCCCGTCTCGTTCAAGGCCGCGGACCTCCGCGCCGAGAAGGAGAAGGTGCTCTCGGCAGTCCGGCTCCCCGCCGACCTCGCCACGGCGACGGCCCGCGGGCAGTACGCGGGCGGCTGGCAGGGCGGCGAGAAGGTGCTCGGCTTCCTCGAGGAGGCCGGCATGAACCCGGAGTCCCACACCGAGACGTACGCGGCGATCAAGCTCGACATCGCCACGCGCCGTTGGCAGGGCGTCCCGTTCTACCTCCGCGCCGGCAAGCGCCTCGGTCGCCGCGTGACCGAGATCGCGATCGTGTTCAAGCGCGTCCCCGAGGACGTCTTCGGCATCCCGCAGTCCCCCCTCGGCCAGAACGCACTCGTCATCCGCGTGCAGCCGGACGAGGGCGTGACGCTCCGTTTCGGTTCGAAGGTCCCCGGCGTCGGCACGCAGGTGCGCGACGTGACGATGGACTTCGGCTACGGCCACGCGTTCACCGAAGCATCCCCCGAGGCGTACGAGCGACTCATCCTCGACGTGCTCCTCGGTGACCCGCCCCTGTTCCCCCGTCACCAAGAGGTGGAGCTGTCCTGGAAGATCCTCGACCCGATCGAGGAGTTCTGGGCCACGCAGGGCCAGCCCGAGCAGTACCGTCCCGGCACGTGGGGTCCGGCGTCCGCCGACGCCCTGCTCGCCCGCGACGGCCGGACCTGGAGGCGTCCATGAAGATCGACCTGCCGAACACCACGGTCTCGAAGATCCAGAAGAAGCTCGTCCACATCCGCGAGGAGGGCGGCGCCGTCGCCCTCGGTCGCGTCCTGACGCTCATCATCTCGACGGCCCTCGGCCACGAGGAAGAGGCGATCAACGCCGCGAACGAAGCCTCGCGCGAGCACCCGATGCGGGTCATCATCGTGTCGAAGAACGAGGGTGACACGAAGTCCCCGGGTCGCCTCGACGCGCAGATCCGTGTCGGCAGCGACGCGGGTGCGAGCGAGGTCATCGTGCTCCGGGCCTACGGCGAGACCGCGACCGACGAGGAGAGCCTGGTCACGGGCCTCCTCCTGCCGGACGCGCCCGTCGTGGCCTGGTGGCCGCAGACGGCACCCGACCAGCCGTCGGCCTCCGCGCTGGGCCGCATCGCCCAGCGACGGATCACCGACGCGGCCGCGCAGAAGGACCCGAACGGCGCCATCGAAGCGCTCGGGCGCTCCTACGTCCCCGGCGACACCGACTTCGCGTGGACCCGTCTCACCCTCTGGCGGAACCAGCTCGCCGCGGCGCTCGACCAGCCCCCGTACGAGCCGATCACCGCCGTCGAGGTCTCCGGAGCGTCCGACAGCCCGTCGACGATCCTCCTCGCCGCGTGGCTCCAGCTGCGCCTCGAGGTGCCGGTGTCCGTCGTCACCTCCCCGCGTGCGACCGGGTCGAGCGGCATCCACGGCGTCAAGCTCGTGCGCGAGTCCGGCACCATCGAGCTCGAGCGGTCCCTGGTGGACGTCGCGACGCTCTCGATGCCCGGTCAGCCCACGCACGACCTGTCGCTGCCGCGCCGCAACCTGCGCGACTGCCTGGCCGAGGAACTCCGTAGACTCGACCCGGACGTCCTCTTCGGAGACGTCGTCAAGCACGGGGTGCCGCAGCTCCGCGAGTCGATCGCGGGCTAGCAGCCCAGACGGCCGGCCGGTCTGCCCGCCGCTCGCGACCGCGGGCGACGGGCACCCGGTCGGTCGGACCGAAGGCGGTCGCACCGGTCGGCCGCCACGAACACGGGAGTCACGTGACCAACGAACGACGGGTGCTGGTGCACCCGGACAAGCAGGCCCTCGGCGCGTCGGTCGCCGCTCGCTTCATCACGAAGATCATCGACGTGCTCGACGAGCAGGAGCGCGCGGACATCGCCATCAGCGGTGGCTCGGTGTCGTCGCTCGTCCTCGCCGCGATCGGCCAGTCGCCGGCGCGTGAGAGCGTCGACTGGTCCAAGGTGCACGTGTGGTGGGTCGACGAGCGTTGGGTACCGGCGGGTGACGCGGACCGCAACATCACCGGCACACAGACCGACTTCTTCGACCACGTCGACATCCCGGAGTCGAACATCCACCCGATCGCGGCGTCGGACGCCGGCCTCACGATCGACGAGGCCGCGGCGCAGTACGAGCGCGAGCTGCAGGACGCCGCCCCCGAGGGTGCCGTCGCACCGCGCTTCGACATCACGCTGCTCGGCGTGGGCCCCGACGGCCACACCGCCTCGCTGTTCCCCGAGTTCCCGCAGCTCGCCGTGACCGACCGCGCCGTGCTGTCCGTCGACGACTCCCCCAAGCCGCCGCCGCAGCGTCTGACGCTCACCTTCCCGGTGATCAACGCGTCGCAGCGTGTGTGGGTCATCCTGTCCGGTGCCGAGAAGGCCTCGGTCCTCGGACTGGCGCTGGCCGGTGCGTCGGTGGACGAGGTCCCCGTCGGTGGCGTGCAGGGTCGGAAGCGCACGGTGTTCTTCGTGGACCAGGACGCCGCTCGGGACGTGCCCGAGAACCTCATCGCGTCGACGTACTGACGCGGCCCCTGACGGACGGGAGGCGCGGTGCCGG